>NZ_DJUS01000092.1:0-26128 GCF_002438365.1 Pseudomonas sp. UBA6276 | reverse complement strand
AAGTCACCTCGCTGACCACCCTCAAGCTGGCCGAAATCTACACCGAGGCCGGCCTGCCCGCTGGCGTGTTCAACGTGCTGACCGGCAGCGGCAGCGAAGTCGGCGCCTGGCTCACCGAGCATCCTGGTATCGAGAAAGTCTCGTTCACCGGCGGCGTCAGCACCGGCAAGAAAGTTATGGCCAGCGCCTCGAGCTCCTCGCTCAAGGAAGTGACCATGGAACTGGGCGGCAAGTCGCCGCTGATCATCTTCGACGATGCCGATCTCGACAAGGCCGCCGACATCGCCATGATGGCCAACTTCTACAGCTCCGGTCAGGTCTGCACCAACGGCACTCGGGTGTTCGTACCCAATACCCTCAAGGCGCAACTCGAAGCCAAGATCCTGGAGCGCGTACAGCGCATCCGCATCGGCGACCCCGAGGACGAAAACACCAATTTCGGTCCGCTGGTGAGCTTCGCCCACATGGAAAACGTGCTGGGCCATATCGCCAAGGGCAAGGCCGAAGGCGCGCGCCTGCTGTGCGGCGGCGAGCGGCTGACCGACGGTGAGATGGGCCAGGGCGCGTTCGTCGCACCGACCGTGTTCACCGATTGCAGCGACGAGATGACCATCGTGCGCGAAGAAATCTTCGGCCCGGTGATGAGCATCCTCGGCTACGACAGCGAAGACGAAGTGATCCGCCGCGCCAATGCCACCGAGATGGGCCTGGCCGCCGGTGTGGTCACCCGCGACCTGAACCGTGCGCACCGCGTTATCCATCAGCTCGAAGCAGGCATCTGCTGGATCAACGCCTGGGGCGAATCCGACGCGAAGATGCCGGTGGGTGGCTACAAGCAATCCGGCGTGGGCCGCGAAAACGGCATCAGCTCGCTGGCGCAATACACCCGGATCAAATCGGTACAGGTGGAACTGGGCGATTACGTTTCGGTGTTCTGATCCGAGACCCTTGTGGGAGCGGGGCGGGCGGCGAGCTCTCTGCCCGCGAATAGGCCAGACCTGACACCCTGCCCACCTTGCCATATTTCAAAGAGGGAACCTCCATGTCCCAGGAATTCGACTACATCATCATTGGCGCCGGTTCGGCCGGTAACACCCTGGCCACGCGCCTGACCGAAGATCCAGGCGTCACCGTCCTGCTGCTCGAAGCCGGCGGACCGGACTATCGCCTGGACTTCCGTACCCAGATGCCCGCCGCCCTTGCCTTCCCCCTGCAGGGCCGCCGCTACAACTGGGCCTACGAGACCGAGCCCGAGCCGCACATGAACAACCGGCGCATGGAGTGCGGCCGCGGCAAGGGCCTGGGTGGCTCTTCGCTGATCAACGGCATGTGCTACATCCGCGGCAACGCCATGGACTACGACGGCTGGGCCAAGCTGCCGGGCCTTGAAGACTGGAGCTACCTGGACTGCCTGCCGTATTTCCGCAAGGCCGAAACCCGTGACATCGGCCCCAACGATTACCACGGTGGCGAAGGTCCGGTCAGCGTCACCACGCCCAAGCCCGGCAACAACCCGCTGTTCGCCGCCATGGTCGAAGCCGGCGTGCAGGCAGGCTTTCCGCGCACCGACGACCTCAATGGCTACCAGCAGGAAGGCTTCGGTCCCATGGACCGCACCGTGACGCCCAAAGGCCGCCGCGCCAGCACCGCACGTGGCTATCTGGACCAGGCCAAGCAACGCGACACCCTGACCATCGTCACCCACGCCTTGACTGACAAGATCGTCTTCGAAGGCAAGCGCGCGGTCGGCGTCAGCTACCTGGTCGGTGACAGCGACGAGCGCATCCAGGCCCGTGCCCGCAAGGAAGTCCTGCTGTGCGGCGGCGCGATCGCCTCGCCACAGATTCTCCAGCGTTCCGGCGTGGGCCCTGCCGAGGTGCTGCAGCCGCTGGGCATCGACGTCGTGCACGACCTGCCAGGCGTCGGCCAGAACCTGCAGGACCACTTGGAAATGTACCTGCAATACAGCTGCACCCAGCCGGTCTCGCTGTACCCGTCGCTGAAGTGGTGGAACCAGCCGCAGATCGGCGCCGAATGGATGTTCTTGGGCACCGGTATCGGCGCCAGCAACCAGTTCGAGGCCGGTGGTTTCATCCGTTCGCGCCCTGAGTTCGAATGGCCGAACATCCAGTACCACTTCCTGCCGGTGGCGATCAATTACAACGGCACCAAGGGTGTTCAGGAGCACGGTTTCCAGGCTCACGTCGGCTCCATGCGCTCGCCGAGCCGCGGCCGGGTCAACGTCAAGTCGAAGAACCCGCGCGACTACCCGAGCATCCTGTTCAACTACATGGCCAGCGAGCAGGATTGGCAGGAATTCCGCGACGGCATCCGCCTGACCCGCGAAATCATGCAGCAACCCGCGCTGGACCAGTACCGTGGCCGCGAAATCAGCCCCGGCATCGACGTGCAGACGGACGAACAGTTGGATCAGTTCATCCGCGAGCATGCCGAAACTGCCTATCACCCATCGTGCTCGTGCAAGATGGGTACCGATGAGATGGCCGTGGTCGACGGCCAGGGTCGCGTGCATGGCCTGCAAGGTCTGCGCGTGGTCGACGCCTCGATCATGCCGATCATCACCACCGGCAACCTCAACGCGCCGACCATCATGATCGCCGAGAAGATCGCCGACCGCATTCGTGGCCGCAAGCCCGAAGCACGCTCGACCGCGGCCTACTACGTGGCAGGCGATGCGCCGGTGCGCGGCAAGCCGATGCGCGAAGTGGGTGCGCCTCACAGCTGATATGGATTTGCCCCATGGCGGCGGTGGGGCCTAAGCTGTGGGCCTGCTCAACTCGGCTCGGCATGCCGGCCCCTTCGCGGCTGCTAGCTGCTCCTACGTGGGATCGCGTTTCCTCTGTAGGAGCGGCTAGCAGCCGCGAAGGGGCCGAAACTGCCCCACCACAGAGGCCTCTGAATGTTCGATTCCACCGCGCTGTTGCAACGACGCTTTGCCGCCCTGCGCACTTACGCCGAATTCTTCTCCCTGCGCCATGTGCGCCAATCCAGCCAACACCTGGCGGTGCGCAAGAACATCGCCGAGCCGCCCAGCCTGAGCAGCGACGAAGGCGTGATGATCACCGTGCGCGTCAACGGCGTGGAAGCCTATGCCGCGACGGGCAACCTGTCCCAAACCGGTCTGCAACAGGCCCTTGAGCGTGCCGAGAGCCAGGCCCGCGGCATCTCCCCCCATGCCCTGCTTGACCTGCGCGAGCAGCCCGTGGCCGATGCCCGCTTCGACTACCTCTCGCCTGACCTGCAGCAACCCTTTCCCAACCTCGCCGACTGCTACCAATTGCTCGCCGACGAGTCCGCCCGCGTGCCGGACGATCCGCGGCTGGTCAGCTGGTATGCCGGCCTGGGCATCACCGATGTCGAACAGATCTACCTCAACAACGCCGGCGCGCAGATTCGCCAGGCGCAACGCTTCGTCTTCCCCGGCCTGAGCGTGACGGCCTTCGACGGCAGTGACAGCCAGACCCGCAGCCTGGGCCGCGACAACTTCGGCCAGCAAGGCGGTGTCGACGTGATCGAGCGCTGTGGCATTGTCGGCGCCGGCCGCCAGGTCGCCGACCAGGCCCTGCAGTTGCTGTTGGCGCCCAATGCCCCGCAAGGTCCGCGTGACCTGCTGCTGACACCCGACCAGATGATGCTGCAGATCCACGAATCCATCGGTCACCCCTTGGAGCTGGACCGCATTCTGGGCGACGAGCGCAACTACGCAGGTACCAGCTTCGTCAAGGTCGAGGACTTCGGCCACCTGCACTATGGCTCGTCGTTGCTCAACGTAACCTTCGACCCCGATATCCCGCACGAACTGGCCAGCTACGCACACGACGACGATGGCACCCCAGCCAGCAAGCAGTGGCTGATTCGCGATGGCGTGCTGGTGCGCCCACTGGGCGGCGCCCTGTCGCAATACCGCAGCGGCATGGACGGCGTCGCCAACAGCCGTGCCAGCAGTTGGAACCGGGCTCCGATAGATCGCATGGCCAATCTGAACATCGAGCCGGGCGAGCACAGTCAGGCGCAGCTGATCGCCGGCATCGAGCACGGCATCCTGATGTCCACCAACCGTTCCTGGTCGATCGATGACGCGCGCAACAAATTCCAGTTCGGCTGCGAATGGGGCCAACTGATCGAGAACGGCGAACTCAAGGACGTGGTCAAGAACCCCAACTATCGGGGTATCTCCGCCAGCTTCTGGAAAAACTTGCGGGCGGTCGGCGACGCCAGCACCCTGCAGGTGTTGGGTACGCCCAACTGCGGCAAGGGCGAACCCAACCAGGTGATCCGTGTAGGGCATGCATCGCCCAGCTGCGTGTTCAGCCAGATCGACGTGTTCGGAGGTGCAGCATGAGCCATCACGCCGAGCATTTCCAGGCACTGGTGCAAGGGTTGCAACACACCGTCGCCCCGAACCAGCGCTTCACCCTGAGCTACAACGCCGAAGCCTCGGATTTCATCCGCTTCAACCATGCCAAGGTGCGCCAGGCGGGACAGGTGGCCCAGGCTACGGTATCGCTGAAGTTGATCGAAGATGGCCGCCAGGCCGAGTTGCAACTGACCTTGTCCGAGGATCTGGAGGTGGACCAGCAGCGTCTGACCCAGGCCGTGCAGCAACTCAGCCAGACCCTGCCGCTGCTGCAACCGGACCCTTACCTGCAACTCAACACCTCGCAGTGGCAGACGCGCCATGTCGACGACACGCCATTGCCCGATCCGGCTGAAGTCGTCGAGCAGATCGGCACGGCGGCCCGTGGTCTGGACCTGGTCGGCATCTATGCCGCGGGCACGATCTGCCGGGGTTTTGCCAACAGCGACGGGGCCACTGGCTGGCATCAGGCCAACAGCTTCAATTTCGATTTCAGCCTGTTCCATGCCAATGGCGAAGCGGTCAAGGCCAACTACGCCGGCCAGCAGTGGCAGGCACAGGCCTTCGCCGACCGCCTGGCCCAGGCCCGCGTGCAACTGGAGCACCTGAGCCGTCCGCTCAAGGTGCTGCCGCCGGGCGCCTATCGCGCCTACCTGGCACCGGCTGCGCTGGATGAAATCATCGGTATGCTGGGCTGGGGCGGCTTCTCGGCGCAGGCCATCGCCAGCAAGAACAGCCCGTTGCAACGACTGTATGCAGGCGAAGCCCGGTTGAGCGCGCAGGTGAGCTTCGAGGAGCGCGTCAGCGGTTCGTTGACCCCGGCGTTTTCCCAGGAAGGCTATCCGCGCAAGGACCTTTCGCTGGTCAGCCACGGGCTCGCCGCCGAGCGCCTGGTGGACTCGCGCAGTGCGGCCGAATACGGCTTGCAGGGCAACGGCGCGGACAACTCGGAGATGCCGGGCGCGCTGCAGATGGCAGCAGGCGACCTACCCCTGGCCGATGTGCTGCAACGCCTCGGAACCGGGCTGTACATCAGCAACCTGTGGTACTTGAACTACTCCGACATGCCGGCGGCGCGCATGACCGGGCTGACCCGCTTTGCCACTTTCTGGGTGGAGGACGGTCACATCGTTGCACCGGTCAATACCATGCGTTTCGACGACAGCGTCTACAGTGTCCTGGGTGACCAGCTGGAAGCCTTGACGGCCGAGCGCGAGCTGATTCTCTCGACCAGCACCTACGGCGAGCGCCAGACCCATTCCAGTTTGCTGCCCGGCGCGTTGGTGAAGCGGTTGCTGTTGACCCTGTAGGAGCGGTCCGTGGCCGCGAAAAGTGCACCGCGCAGTGTCAGCTACACCGCAGTGCATGTTTTGCGGCCGATGCCCCCTCCTACCGGCTGGCCATGAACATTCATCATCAACCTCAAACAACAAGAGGCCCCATGTCCACGCGCCCAACACTGGATCCCGTTACCGCTCGCTGGCTGCCCTGGGTCATCGCCATTGCCTTCTTCATGCAGGCCCTGGACGGCACCATCCTCAACACCGCGCTGCCGGCCATGGCAAGCGACCTGGCGGAAAACCCGTTGCGCATGCAATCGGTGATCATCGCCTACATGCTGACGGTCGCGCTGCTGATTCCGGCGTCCGGGTGGATTTCCGACCGCTTCGGCACGCGCAAGGTGTTCTTCAGCGCCATCATGCTGTTCAGCATCGGCTCGCTGTTGTGCGCGCTGTCCCAAAGCCTGGCGATGCTGGTAGTGGCCCGGGTGATCCAAGGCCTGGGCGGTGCCCTGATGCTGCCGGTGGGGCGGCTGGTGGTGCTGCGCGCCTACCCGCGTTCGGAGCTGGTGCGCATCCTCAGCTTCATCACCGTGCCAGCGCTGCTCGGCCCCCTGCTCGGGCCGACCCTGGGCGGCTGGATGGTGGAATGGTTGAGCTGGCACTGGATCTTCCTCATCAACCTGCCGGTGGGCGCACTGGGCTGCTGGGCGGTCTGGAACCTGGTGCCCGACCTGCGCGGCGCCGAACGCACGCGCTTCGACGGTATCGGCTTCCTGCTGTTCGGTGCCGCCATGGTGCTTATCACCATCGCCATGGAAGGCCTGGGTGAGCTGCATCTACCGCACCTGCGGGTGATGCTGTTGCTGTTCGTCGGCATGGCCTGTCTGGCCGCCTACTGGCTGCGTGCAGGCAAGATCGACAACCCGCTGTTCTCGCCGAAACTGTTCCACACGCGTACCTTCGCCATCGGCATTCTGGGCAACCTGTTCGCGCGCCTGGGCAGCGGCGCCCTGCCCTTCATGGTGCCGTTGCTGCTGCAAGTGGCGCTAGGGCACTCGCCCTCCGAAGCCGGCATGAGCATGATCCCGCTGGCGGCGGCGGCCATGGTGGCGAAGTCGTTTTCCCGGCCGATCATCGAGCGCTTCGGCTATCGCATCGTGCTCACCGGCAACACCCTGCTGCTGGGCCTGTTGCTGGCCAGCCTCGGCCTGGTCTCGGAAACCACCCCCTACTGGCTGCTGCTGACCCAGCTGGGCCTGCTCGGCGCGGTGAACTCGTTGCAGTTCGCGGCGATGAACACCGTGACCCTGATCGACCTGGACGACGAAAGCGCCAGCAGCGGCAACGGTCTGCTCTCCGTGGTGGCGCAGCTTTCCCTGGGCTTGGGCGTGGCCTGCGCCGGTGCTCTGCTGGGCGGTTTCACCGCGTCCTTGGGCAACGAAGGCGTGGACACGGTGCTGGGCGCCTTCCAGGCGACCTTCCTGACCATCGGCCTGATGGCAATGCTGGCCGCCGGGATCTTCGTGCAGCTGTCCGACAGCGATGGACGGCGCGCACCTCGTCAGGAACCTCCGGTTGAACACTAAGCAGGCTTAGGGCGAAAGGTCACGGGGCTGATACACTGCGCGACATTTTGTTTTGCAGGCCCGTCCCGTGACCACCATTGCCACTGCTTTCAACACGCTGCCCCTGTCCGCCGCCATGCTGGCCAACCTGGAATCCCTCGGGTATGCCCAGATGACGCCGATCCAGGCGCAGAGCCTGCCGGTGATTCTCAAGGGCATGGACCTGATCGCCCAGGCCAAGACCGGCAGCGGCAAGACGGCCGCGTTCGGCATCGGCCTGCTGAACCCGATCAATCCGCGCTATTTCGGCTGCCAGGCGCTGATCATGTGCCCCACCCGCGAGCTGGCGGATCAGGTGGCCAAGGAAATCCGCCGCCTGGCGCGCGCCGAAGACAACATCAAGGTGCTGACCCTGTGCGGCGGCGTGTCGTTCGGCCCGCAGATCGCTTCGCTGGAGCACGGCGCGCACATCATCGTCGGCACACCGGGACGCATCCAGCAGCACCTGCGCAAGGGCTCGCTGGTGCTCGACGGGCTCAACACCTTGGTACTCGACGAAGCCGATCGCATGCTCGACATGGGTTTCTACGATTCCATCGCCGACATCATCGAGCAGACCCCGGAACGCCGGCAGACCTTGCTGTTCTCGGCAACCTACCCGGTCGGGATCAAGCAGCTGTCGTCCAAGTTCATGCGCGATCCGCAGCAGGTGAAAGCCGAGGCCCTGCACGCCGACAGCCAGATCGAGCAGCGTTTCTACGAGATTTCACCGGATGACCGCATGGCCGCCGTGGTGCGTGCCCTGGGTCACTTCCGCCCGCAGTCGTGCGTGGCGTTCTGCTACACCAAGCAGCAGTGCCAGGAAGTGGTCGATCACCTGACCAGCAAAGGCATCAGCGCCGTGGCGCTGCATGGCGATCTGGAGCAGCGCGACCGTGATCAGGTCCTGGCGATGTTCGCCAACCGCAGTACGTCGGTGCTGGTGGCGACCGACGTGGCCGCCCGCGGCCTGGACATTGATGCCCTGGACATGGTCATCAACGTCGAACTGGCGCGCGATTCGGAAATTCACATCCACCGTGTAGGCCGTACCGGTCGCGCCGGTGAGAAAGGCCTGGCGATCAGCTTCGTCGCCCCGGCCGAGGCGCATCGGGCGCAGGCCATCGAGCAGTTGCAGAAATCGCCACTGGCCTGGGCCGAGCTCGACAGCCTGACCTCCAAGGGCGGCGAGCCGCTGCTGCCACCGATGAGCACCCTGTGCATCGGTGCCGGACGCAAGGACAAGGTGCGTCCGGGCGATATCCTCGGCGCACTCACCGGCGATGCGGGCATTCCCGGCACTCAGGTCGGCAAGATCGCCATTTTCGATTTCCAGGCCTACGTGGCCGTGGAACGCGGGATCGCCAAGCAGGCGCTGCAGCGTCTGAACAGCGGCAAGATCAAGGGCCGTTCGCTGCGCGTGCGGATTTTGTAAGCGGCAGGTTTGGCCTCTTCGCGGGCAGAGGGCTCGCCGCCCGCGAAGAGGCCTCCCCTGACACCCCCGATTCGAGAGGACCCAGCAGTGCGCTCTACCCCCGTCATCATCATCGGCGCCGGCGCTGCCGGTCTCATGTGCGCCCTGAGCGCCGCACAGCGAGGCCGTGGAGTGCTGCTGATCGACCACGCCAACAAGCCAGGCAAGAAGATCCTCATGTCCGGCGGCGGTCGCTGCAACTTCACCAACATGTACACCGAACCTGCCAACTTCCTCTCGCAGAACCCGCATTTCTGCAAGTCGGCCCTGGCCCGCTACACCCAGTGGGATTTCATCGCCCTGGTGGCCAAGCACGGCGTGCCCTATCACGAGAAGAAACTGGGCCAACTGTTCTGCGACAACAAGTCCAGCGACATCCTTGGCCTGCTCCTGGCCGAGTGTGAAAGCGCAGGGGTCGAGCTGCGCATGGACACCTCGGTGCAGGCCATCGAGAAAACCGCCGAAGGCTATCGCTTGCAGACTTCAATGGGGCCGTTGGCGTGCCAGTCCTTGGTGGTGGCCACCGGTGGCCTGTCGATTCCGACCCTGGGCGCCACCGGCTTCGGCTACCAGATCGCTCGCCAGTTCGGCCACAGCGTCCTGCCCACCCGCGCCGGCCTGGTACCGTTCACCATCACCGACCAGCTCAAGGAGATCTGCGCCGAGCTGTCCGGGACGTCGGTGGATTGCCTGGTGAGCTGCAACGATCAGGCGTTTCGCGAGAACCTGCTGTTCACCCATCGCGGCCTGAGCGGCCCGGCGATCTTGCAGATTTCCTCGTTCTGGCAGCCTGGCGACAGCGTCGAGATCAACCTGCTGCCCGATCACGATGCACTGGCCTGGTTGCAGCAACAACAGGCCGAACGACCCAATTCGGAGCTCAAGACCCTGCTGGGTGAAGTCTTCACCAAGAAAATGGCTAACCTGCTGGCCGAGCACTGGTTCGTGTCCAAGCCGATGAAGCAGTACACCCCGGCCGAGCTGCAGGCGGTGGCGAACGCGTTGGGCGCCTGGCAACTGGTGCCCGCCGGCACCGAAGGCTATCGCACTGCCGAGGTGACCCTGGGCGGGGTCGACACCCGCGAGGTATCGTCCAAGACGATGGAATCGTTGAAGAGCCCGGGTCTGTATTTCATCGGCGAAGTGCTCGACGTCAGCGGGCATCTGGGCGGGTTCAATTTCCAGTGGGCCTGGGCCTCGGGTTACGCGGCAGCGCAGTACGTGTAGCACGACGCCAGTGCGCAGCGCCCCCGGACGCGGCCCGCGCCGCTGCTACAGAGTCCCCACACCCCATCGATCCGCCACCGCCCTTGTAGCAGCGGCGCAAACCGCGTCACGACCACAGCGCACCATCGATCCACCACCGCTCTTGTAGCAGCGGCGCAAGCCGCGTCGGGGCCACCGCGCAGTACCCGTCGACCGCCGACAGTGATAGATTGACGCCGTTCATCAGCTCCCTCGCCTACAGGTCGATTCCTTCTTCATGGCATCCAGGTCGTTCCGCCAATCCATGCGCCGCTTGTGGGCACTGGACAAGTTCAGCTACAGCGTACGGGTGTTCATCGCCCTGTCCGGCAGCATGGCGCTGTGCTGGTATGAAAACGAAATGCGCCTGCTGGTCCCGCTGTTCCTGGGCATCATCGCCTGCGCCCTGGCCGAGACCGACGACAACTGGCAAGGCCGCATCCGCGCCCTGGCGGCCACGCTGACCTGCTTCACCGTCGCTGCCTTCTCCGTCGAGCTGCTGTTCCCCTACCCCTATGTGTTCGTCACGGCCCTGGCCGTGGCCAGCTTCGCCCTGACCATGCTCGGCGCGCTGGGCGAACGCTACGGAGCGATCGCCTACGCCACGCTGATCCTCTCGGTCTACACCATGATCGGCGTCGATCAGCGCGGTGGCGAAGTCAGCAACCTGTGGCGCGAGCCGTTGCTGCTGGTCGCCGGTGCCGCCTGGTACGGTCTGTTGTCGGTGCTGTGGCAGGTGCTGTTTTCCAACCAGCCGGTGCAACAGGCCCTGGCGCGGCTGTTCAGCGAACTGGGACAGTACCTCAAGCTCAAGGCGAGCCTGTTCGAACCGATTCGCCAACTGGATGTGGAGGCCCGCCGCCTGGAGCTGGCCAAGCAGAACGGTCGAGTCGTGGCCGCGCTCAACGCCGCCAAGGAAATCATCCTGCACCGGGTCGGCAACGGCCGTCCCGGCTCCAAGGTCAGCCGCTACCTGAAGCTGTATTTCCTCGCCCAAGACATTCACGAACGCGCCAGCTCCTCTCACTATCCGTACAACGCCCTGGCCGAGGCGTTCTTCCACAGCGACGTCCTGTTCCGCTGCCAGCGCCTGCTGCGCCAGCAAGGTGTTGCCTGCCAGC
This sequence comes from Pseudomonas sp. UBA6276, assembly GCF_002438365.1. Classification (NCBI taxonomy): domain Bacteria; kingdom Pseudomonadati; phylum Pseudomonadota; class Gammaproteobacteria; order Pseudomonadales; family Pseudomonadaceae; genus Pseudomonas; species Pseudomonas sp. UBA6276. The sequence continues at coordinate 15,023 of NZ_DJUS01000092.1, read as the reverse complement.
GCTTGGGCGAGTCGATCCAGTTGCGTCAGCCGTTCATCTACGACGACAGCTTCGCCGAAGCACTGAGCGACCTGCACGCCTCGCTCGAACACCTGCGCATCCAGAGCAACCCCGCCTGGCGCGGTCTGCTGCGATCGCTGCGCGCGCTGGCCGCCAACCTCGGCACCCTCGACCGACTGCTCAGCGACGCCGGCAACCCCGACCGTCTCGCCGACGCCCGCGACAGCAGCCTGCTGGACCGCTCGCCGCATACCCTCAAGGACTTCTGGGGCCGCATTCGGCAGAACCTCACGCCCACCTCGCTGCTGTTCCGCCACGCCCTGCGCCTACCTCTGGCGCTGGTGATCTGCTATGCCATGGTCCATCTGATCCACCCCAGCCAAGGCTACTGGATCATGCTGACCACCCTGTTCGTATGCCAGCCCAGCTACGGCGCCACCCGACGCAAGCTGGGCCAGCGCATCATCGGCACCGCCATCGGCCTGACCGTGGGCTGGGCGCTGTTCGATCTGTTCCCCAGCCCCATCGTGCAATCGCTGTTCGCCATCGGCGCCGGCCTGGTGTTCTTCGTCAACCGCACCACGCGCTACACCTTGGCCACGGCAGCCATCACGCTGATGGTGCTGTTCTGCTTCAACCAGACCGGCGACGGCTACGGCCTCTTTCTGCCGCGCCTGTTCGACACCCTGCTCGGCAGCCTGATCGCCGGCCTTGCAGTGTTCCTGTTCCTGCCCGACTGGCAGGGCCGCAAACTGAACAAGGTGCTGGCCAATACCCTGACCTGCAACAGCATCTACCTGCGCCAGATCATGCAGCAATACGCCAACGGCAAGAGCGACGACCTCGCCTACCGCCTGGCCCGGCGCAACGCGCACAACGCCGACGCCGCGCTCTCCACTACCCTGGCCAACATGCTCATGGAGCCGGGGCACTTCCGCAAGGAAGCCGACGTCGGCTTCCGCTTCCTGGTGCTGTCGCACACCCTGCTCAGCTACCTGTCCGGACTGGGCGCGCACCGTGGCACCGAGTTGCCAGCCGAGGCGCGTGAGCAACTGATCGGCGAGGCCGGCGAAAGCCTGGCGCGCAGCATCGATGAAATAGCCACCGGCCTGGCCACGCGTGAACCGGTGCAGGTGCAAAGCGACAGCGAGGAAGCGCTGGCCGACACGCTGGAGCAGATGCCCGACGAGGTCGACGAAGGCCAGCGCCTGGTGCAGACCCAGCTGGCGCTGATCTGTCGTCAACTGGGGCCATTGCGCACCCTGGCCGCGCACTTGATCAAGGGCCCGACCGCAGTCGTCACCTGATGGCGCTGCGGCTTGCCGGAATCGAAACACGGAACGAGGTAAACATGGCCATCGAATGGATGTGCATGCACCACCGCGAGCTGGATATCCACCAGCTGTACGAAATCCTGCGCCTGCGCAGCGAGGTCTTCGTGGTCGAGCAGCAATGCCCCTATCAGGACGTCGACGGGCAGGATCTGCACGCCGACACCTGCCATCTGCTGGGCCGGGACAACGGCCAACTGGTCGCCTACCTGCGCCTGCTGGATCCCTCGACCCAGGACGGCGACGTGGTGATCGGCCGGGTGATCACCGCCGCATCGGCTCGCGGCACCGGACTGGGCCACGCGCTGCTGACCCACGCACTGGAGCAGGCCGCCCAACGCTGGCCGCAGGTGCCGATCCAGCTATCGGCCCAGGCCCACCTGCAGGGCTATTACGGCCGCTACGGTTTCATCGCCCAAGGCCAGGAATACCTGGAGGACAACATCCCGCACATCGCCATGCGGCGCGAGATCGGGGCTGCTCAGGGGTAACCGAGCACCTGGCGGATCTGGCCCAGGTTCTGGCCGATCCATTCACGGTCGATCGCACCCCACTGCCGGATCACATAGCGACCGATGTGGTTGCGCTCGCCATCCTGCTGCTCGAACTCGCAGGCAATGTCCAGATCGGCGAGGGCCGCAATGGTGTCCTGAGCGGTACGCCGAGGCATGCCGGTCGCCTCGATGAGGGCCGGCACGGTGGCCGCCTGGCCACTGTCGATCAGCCAGGCCACGTAGAGCCGGCGGTAGAAACTGCTGCGGGTCTTGCTGACTTGCATGGGAGTATCCTTCACGTCGCAGGGGGCAGATCACGGTAGGTCAGGTAGACGCGCAGGTCGAATTCCAACTGGTGATAACCGGGCAGCATGTGCTCGCACAGTTGATAGAACGCCTTGTTGTGGTCACTCTCGCGAAAGTGCGCCAGTTCGTGCACCACGATCATTTCGAGAAACTGCGGCGCCGCGTCCTTGAACAATGAAGCGATGCGGATTTCCTTCTTGGCCTTGAGCTTGCCGCCCTGCACCCGCGACACCGCAGTGTGCAAGCCCAGCGCGCGGTGCGTGAGGTCCAGGCGGTTGTCGAACAGCACCTTGTCGATGGCCGGTGCGTTGCGCAAGTGCGCCTGCTTCAAGGCCACGGCATAGTTGTACAGCGCCTTGTCGCTCTGCACGGCGTGACGATCGGGGTAGCGCTGGCTGAGATAGTCCGCCAGTTGCCCGCGCTCGATCAGTTGCCGTACCTGCTCCTGCAGTGCGGGTGGGTAGGCTTGCAGGTACTTCAGCGCGATCATGGTGCCCGTTTCGACTTGAGAAAGGCGCTCAGTGTAACGCCTGCCCGGTGCCGGCGTCACACCGCCGCCGGCTGCACGCCTGCGCTGACCAATGGAAAATCGCTGGCGGCCTGCGCGGTCAACGGCCGGGCAATGACAAAGCCCTGGATCCACTCGCAGCCAGCAGCGCGCAGCCACCGACACTGCTCGGCGGTCTCCACGCCTTCGGCGATCACCGTGATGTCGAAAGCAGTGCAGGCCTGAATCACGCTGCGCACGAAGACACCGTCAGGGTGCGAGTCGGGCAACTTGGCAATCAGGTGACGGTCCAGCTTGAGCGTGTCGATGGGCAGATCGCGCAGCAGCTTCAGCGAACACGGGCCGGTGCCGAAATCGTCCAGGGCGATGCGCACGCCCAGGTTGCGCAGTTGGTGCAGTTGCCCGGTGGCCTGGGGCAAGTTGTGCATCAGGGAACATTCCACCACTTCCACTTCGAGCTGCTGCGGGCGCAAGCCGTGCAAGGCGATGGCGCGCTGCAGCTCGGAGACCAGATTGGGCATGGCGAACTGAGCATTGCTCAGGCTGATGCTGAGCACCAGCTCGTCGGGAAAGCGGCTGGACCAGGCCCGACGCTGGGCGGCGCCCTCGGTGTAGATCCAACTCGACAGGCGGCTGATCAGCCGCGCCTGTTCGAGCAGGGGAATGAACAGCCCCGGCTGCACGTCGCCAACACTGGGATGGCACCAGCGCAGCAGCGCTTCGAAACCACGCAGACGACCGTCGAGCAGTGACACCTGCGGCTGGTAGACCAGGCTGAAATCGCGGTTCTCGATGGCTTCGCCGACACTGGTTTCCAGCAGCAGACGCGATCGCGCCCGACCGTTCAAATCCTGGTCGTAGTAACGGTATTGCTGACGGCCCGCCTGCTTTGCGGCATACATGGCAATGTCGGCGGCGCGCAGCAGGCTGTCCAGGTTGGCGCCGCACTCGGGATAGGTGGCAATGCCGATGCTGACGCCCAGATTGATGTCCACCCCATCCACGGTCTGTTCCACGGCGATGCGTTCCATGAGCTTTTCCGCCACCTTGGCGGCCTGCTCGGGGTAGTCGAGGTTGTCCAGCAGCGCGGTGAATTCGTCACCGCCCAGGCGGGCCACCACATCGAAGGGGCGCAGCACGGCCTTGATCTGTTCGGCCACCCAGCGCAAGGCTCGATCGCCCGCGTCATGGCCATGGCGATCGTTGATCCGCTTGAAACCGTCCATGTCCAGATACAGCAAGGCCTGGGCCTTTTCCGCACGCTCGTTGCGCACCAGGGCGCTCTCCACCGCCTGATAGAAACCGCGGCGGTTGAGCAGCCCGGTCAACGGGTCTGTGACGGCCTGGTATTCGAGTTGCTGGTGCAGGCTGCGCACCACCGACATGTCCAGGATCGTCACGACCATCGCACGCTGCTCGCCGGGCAACGGCGCGCACGACAAGGCCACCGGCAGTTGCTGGCCATTGGCTGTTCGCATCAGCCCATCGTGTACGCGGTAGGTCGTACGCGTGTTGTATGCGCGGTAGAAGTCGGACTCGAACCACTCAGGGACCTGCGGCTTGTGCAGGTGATCGGCCAGCACGGTGCACTGCAGTTGCTCGACACTGGCACCCAGCAGGCGCGAGATGGCCGGGTTGGCGAAGGTGATCAGGCCCTGTTCGTTGACCACAAGAATACCTTCCCCTGCGTTTTCGAGGACCGACGCGTTGAAGGCGCGTGCCGCTTCCAGGTCCCGGCTCAGGCGCTGCAGGTCGCGTCGATTGCGCTGCTGCTCGAGCAGGGCCTGGACCTTGGGCCGCAGAATCTGCGGATCGAACGGCTTGAACAGATAGTCCACGGCGCCCGTGGCGTAGCCCTTGAGCACGGCGGCCTGCGACTGCTCGTTGGCGGTCAGGAAAATAATCGGGGTCAAGCGCGTACGCTGGCTGCCGCGCATCAGGCGCGCCACTTCGAAGCCGTCCATGCCCGGCATCTGCACGTCCAGCAGAACCAGATCAACCTCATGCTCCAAGAGCTTGCCCAACGCTTCCACACCGGAAGCGGCAGTGATCACCTGCCAGTCCTGGCGCTCGAGCAGAGCTCTCATGCTCAGCAGGTTTTCTGGATAATCGTCGACGACTAGTAGTGTAGAGCCACCTTCAAGGGGCAAGTTGGGGGCGCATTCCATGCTTTTTTCTCGTTCTACATGGTTCGGTCCGGTTCTACCCGGACATTAAAGACCTCACTCTAGACAGGGTTCCAGGAAAGGCTGAAGCATGATTACCAAGTGACCGGTAAATGTGACACACCTCCGACAAACGGTAAAACTCCAGCCACGCAAAAAATCGCCAGAGGCCCGCCCGGCCTGTTGGCGATTTGGATGCGTTGGCTGGCTGGCAGCAGGAAATTGCAACCTGCTGCCAGGCGGCAAATGTCGGCGACTTGAACGGACCACCGACAGCTTGCATTTCGCTCAAGAACGGATCAATGGCGTTGGCCGATTAGTTTCCATTTGCCCGAGCCAATGAACTCCAACGCGCATTGCGCACCCGACGAGAGTGCTACCGGCTGGTTGTCATTCATCTGCTCGCCCAGAACGGTCAGCGCCAGTGCTGAATTGCACATCACGATGATGACGGCACCGGTGTGGGCGGTCGCTGGCAGCCTCAAGCGCGGTGCCCAAGCTGCATTGGCGGTCTGGAAGTAGGTGATCTTGTCACCGCGCACGGGCGTGGGGATCTGTGCGATCTCGACGTTGGGGCACAGGTATAGCGGTGCGCGTATATCCCATGCCAGAGGGCTGTTTCTGTCACGCCACACACTCAATCTGTCACCGGTTTCCATGCGCAGGCTGGTCAACCCTCCATTATTATTGATATTGCTCATTGAAAAATCGACGCCCCACGTCGCTTCATTTATATAAACCACGTGGGGTTCGATGACATGACTGGTGTTCGTCACCGCCAAGCGCGCCTGATAATTACCGTCGTACGAGCGGAAAATACAATACGCCGCCAGCGGAATGATTTCAGGGTTTTGAGCTTGGTTAGGAGAGCTGATCAAGATGGAGTGGCGGGGGGTGTTGTGCCGCACCGAATTGCCGGCAATGCAGTTATCCACCATGCGGTGACGCAGCGCCCAGTCGGTGTTCAATATGTAGATACCTCGAAGCTTTTGCTCTGGATTGGAAAAAGCCGAACGGCTCATGACTCGATCCGAGATATCGTCAGGCACATACGACACTTGTACATGCTTGTGATACTGCAGTGCCCGCAATGCGTAGCGCGGTTTTTGCTCTGCCACCGCTCGATTGGCAAACCGTTCCAGCTCATTTGGATCGGTGACTGAATAACCGATCCACTGCTGCTCCACCCGCGGCCAGAAATCAGGCCCGACACCGCCGTCCAAGGCAACTACCGTTTTCTTGCCCAACGCCATGAGTTGAGGGATGGCGAATCCACGCAGGTGATAGGGCACCAACTCCTCGCGTCCCCAGGTTTTGATCAACTCCATGAATTCGCGCTGGCCGGCATCCGTGAAGTTCTTGCGTTCGTGGACGTCGAGTACGAAGATTTCCCGACTGCCGCGGCCGCCGTTGGCAGCGCGAAACCGAGTGATTGCATCCAGTATATCGCCTTTGAACGTACGCCCTGACGAGAGGCCGTGGATAATCTGGAAACGGCGCGGATCGCCAGCCGCATAGCCGGAAAAGAACTGAACGCGCAGATCGAACGCGCGAATGCCTGCATGCATCTGCTCGTAAGGCGGCACATCCTGGCAGGTTTCATTGGAGGCTGTATAAGGCGCTTTCTTGTCGCAGCCAGCGTTGTGCGCGCCTGGCAGGATCATCTGCTCGATTGGCGACACACAGTACGAAAAGTAGCGAGCCATCCAATCGTCACGAGAGTTGTTGGGTGGATTGCATATGCCACCCGCCCAACTCCCACCCGGACACCAACCGGCACGTGGCTGTACATCTACGATGCTGTCCGGCTCAAAAACGGATACCTCTGGACATTCGTCTCCCGCAACGGCAGCACCGTCGAGCGGAAGTTTCGAAGTATAGGAAAGCAGGTCAGGCATTTCAAAGACAGGGGCTATATACGGCTTGAGACTCCCGTCCGCGTTCAAGTCGGCAGGATAGACATCCAGCAACGCCGCCTCGTGAACAGGCGAATCATCCACCTCACACCCATCAACGAAAATGGGCGATTCAATATCTAAAGTGTCAATAGTTTTCATGGTTTACCTCGAATGGTGAATACGAGGTTTGAGCTTATCTTCGAAAATGGTCACGCCTAAGCTAGCACTTGTGCATATTGACAAATCACTCATGCACCGTTATGCACGCCCACTGTTATATTCCTGTCATCCACATCGATACAAGAAACTTAAGCCAGCAACGACGAGCATGTTCACCTTCAAGGGATAGAATCGGCTTTCATTCGAAGGGGCATAAAAAAACCCGCCGAAGCGGGTTTAAATGAAGTCAGTACTTAATTGACCTTCGCGTTCAACTCGCCGCTGGCGTAGCGTTGGAACATGCCTTCCAGGGAGATCGGCTTGATCTTCGAGGCATTGCCCGCAGTACCGAACGCTTCGTAGCGCGCGATGCACACGTCACGCATGGCTTTCACTGTTTCGGCGAAATACTTGCGTGGGTCGAACTCGGCCGGGTTCTGCGCCATGAAGCGGCGAATCGCACCGGTGGAGGCCAGACGCAGGTCGGTATCGATGTTGACCTTGCGCACGCCGTACTTGATGCCTTCGACGATTTCCTCAACCGGCACGCCGTAGGTTTCCTTGATGGCGCCACCGTACTCGTTGATGATCGCCAGCCATTCCTGCGGTACCGAGGAGGAGCCGTGCATCACCAGGTGAGTGTTGGGAATGCGCGCATGGATCGCCTTGATGCGGTCGATGGCCAGGATGTCGCCAGTAGGCGGCTTGGTGAACTTGTAGGCGCCGTGGCTGGTGCCGATGGCAATGGCCAAAGCGTCGACCTGGGTCTTGGCGACGAAGTCAGCCGCTTCTTCCGGGTCGGTCAGCATCTGGCTGTGATCCAGGATGCCCTCGGCACCCACGCCGTCTTCTTCACCGGCCTGGCCGGTTTCCAGCGAACCCAGGCAGCCCAGCTCGCCTTCTACCGACACGCCGCAGGCGTGGGCGAAGGAAACGGTCTGCGAGGTCACGCGCACGTTGTAGTCGTAATCGGTCGGGGTCTTGCCGTCGGTGCCCAGGGACCCGTCCATCATGACCGAGCTGAAGCCCAGTTGAATCGAACGCTGGCAGATGTCCGGGCTGGTCCCGTGGTCCTGGTGCATGCACACCGGGATGTGCGGGAATTCCTCGATCGCCGCCAGGATCAGGTGGCGCAGGAACGGGGCACCGGCATATTTGCGGGCGCCAGCCGAGGCCTGCACGATGACGGGGGAGTCGGTCTTGTCGGCCGCTTCCATGATGGCGCGCATCTGCTCGAGGTTGTTGACGTTGAAAGCTGGTACGCCATAGCCGAATTCGGCGGCGTGATCCAGCATCTGCCGCATGCTGATAAGTGCCATTGTTATATGTCTCCCGGTTCAGGGTCGTTGATCGTTGCAGCTCACCGCAGGTGGCCGCTATTGAAGTAATGCCTATCATTGGGCAGGCCCTGGGGCCCAGCCGTCACGGAGCCTTGCAACCCCGGCCAATCAAATCGTCGGTGGCGACCCAGTACACCAGGCCTTCGTCACCTTTCTTGTGGAACGCCAGCACGCCATCGCTGAACAATTCACCCTCGGCACCGGCCTGAGGAGTCAACGCATAGACCTTGTCGCTGCCCGCCAGGCGCACTTCCGTCGCGCTCTTGTCGGCGGCGCTGTAGCGCCATTGCACATCGACCTGGCTGTCACATTGCCAGCGTGTCCAATTAGGGGACACCGGCATCTGTTTGTCCATATAGGCGCAGCCGGACAGCAGCGCCAAGACCATTATCGCCATACCGCCTTTCATTCATATACCTCGAAGCGCGGGGCACTGCTGCCCCATGCAGCACTGGCTCAGGCCCCACAATCCTGCGCCGTGTTCTGAGTACTGGCCGGCGCGCCCGTGGAGTTGGTCTGCACGCGCTGATCATCTTGTGTGGTCGGCGTGACCACTGCCGCCGGGCTGAACACTTCACAGGCGCTGCCTGCGCCAGAACTCATGCAACCGCTGGACAGCACTGCTGCCAGCAGGGTGACCAAGCCGAGTGTTGCGGAACCGATCTTCATGGTGAACTCCAGGTGCCAGAGGCAACGATAATGTGTGAACTCACCTTAGAAGACCTCTGGCGAGCGCCAATGGTTGCCCTCAAGGACAACCCGGTGCCTGCGCCTGCTGTTCCGGCTCGTAGCGCTCCAACGCCTCAGGCCCCATGCGCTTGCCGACCACCGGGATGCTTTCGGCCTGCCACTGCGACTGCGAACAGCCTCCAGGAGTCGCCGCCGGCTCGTCGTCAACCGAGGTTGCCGGCGCACCGGAACAACCGGCCAGCAAACCGATCAGCAATGCCAGGGTGGCAGCCTTGAGCATCCGTTTCTCCTCGAAACTCACCGCGCGTCAGGCCTTGGCCCGCTGTTCCAGCATTTCCACGGCCGGCAGGACCTTGCCCTCGACGAATTCGAGGAATGCACCGCCACCGGTGGAGATATAGGAAATGTCTTCGGCGACGCCGTACTTGTCGATGGCCGCCAGGGTGTCACCGCCACCGGCGATGGAAAACGCCGGGCTCTGTGCGATCGCCTTGGCCAGCACCTGGGTACCATTGCCGAACTGATCGAACTCGAACACGCCCACCGGGCCATTCCACAGGATGGTCTTGGACGACTTGAGCAGCTCGGCGAACTGTTCGGCGGTTTGTGGGCCAATGTCGAGGATCATGTCGTCATCGGCCACATCGGCGATGAGCTTGACCGTGGCTTCGGCGCTTTCGGCGAACTCCTTGGCCACCACCACGTCGACCGGCAACGGCACGCTGACCTTGGCAGCGATGGCGCGCGCGGTGTCCAGCAGGTCAGGCTCGTACAGCGACTTGCCGACCTTGTGCCCGGCCGCGGCCAGGAAAGTGTTGGCGATGCCACCGCCGACGATCAACTGATCGCAGATGGCGCTAAGGCTGTTGAGCACGTCCAGCTTGGTCGACACCTTGGAACCGGCGACGATGGCCGCCATCGGCTTGGCCGGGGCACCCAGCGCCTTGCCCAAGGCCTCCAGTTCGGCGGCCAGCAGCGGACCGGCAGCGGCCACCTTGGCGAACTTGGCCACGCCATGGGTGGAGCCCTCGGCGCGGTGCGCGGTGCCGAACGCGTCCATCACGAACACGTCGCACAGGTCGGCGTACTTCTGCGCGAGCTCATCGGCGTTCTTTTTTTCGCCCTTGTTGAAGCGCACGTTCTCGAACAGCACGACAGAGCCGGGGTCGACCTGAACGCCGTCGAGGTAGTCGGCCACCAGCGGCACGTCGCGGCCCAGTGCCTTGCTCAGGTACTCGGCAACCGGCTTGAGGCTGTTCTCGGCCGAGAACTCGCCTTCGGTGGGCCGGCCCAGGTGCGAGCAGACCATTACCGCTGCGCCCTTCTCCAGGGCCAGCTTGATGGTGGGCAACGAGGCGACGATGCGCGCGTCGCTGGTTACCTTGCCATCCTTGACGGGCACGTTGAGGTCTTCGCGAATCAATACGCGCTTACCTTGCAGGTCGAGGTCGGTCATCTTCAACACGGTCATTGCGTTCAGTCCTTTCAAGCTCGTTTGGAATTGTTCATGACGCGCAGGTAGTGCCCCGCGACGTCGAGCATACGATTGGCGAAGCCCCATTCGTTGTCGAACCAGGCCAGCAGGTTCACCAGGCGCGGCCCGGAAACACGGGTCTGACTGGCATCGACGATGGCCGAATGGGGGTCGTGGTTGAAATCACAACTGGCGTGCGGCAGTTCAGTGTAGGCCAGCAGACCTTGCAGCGGGCCGCTGCCTGCGGCTTCTCGCAGAACCCGGTTGACCTCGACGGCACAGGTATCGCGCGCCATCTGCAGGGTAATGTCCAGGCATGACACGTTGACGGTCGGCACGCGCACAGCTTTGGCCTGGATCCGGCCGGCAAGTTCCGGCAACAGGCGTTCGATACCGCGGGCCAGGCCGGTGGAAACCGGAATGACCGACTGGAAGGCCGAGCGCGTGCGGCGCAGGTCTTCGTGGTGATAGGCATCGATCACCGGCTGGTCGTTCATGGCCGAGTGAATGGTGGTGATGGACACGTATTCCAGGCCAATGGCCTGATCCAGCAGGCGCAGCAGCGGCACGCCGCAATTGGTGGTGCAGGACGCGTTGGACACCAGCTTTTCGCGCCCGGTGAGACAGTCCTGGTTGATGCCGAACACGATGGTGGCATCGACATCTGCCTCGCTGGCCATAGGCTGGGAAAACAGCACGGCCGGTGCGCCGGCAGCCAGGAAACGCTGGCCGTCGGCGCGGGTGTTGTAGGCCCCGGAGCATTCGAGCACCAGGTCAATGTCCAGTGCAGCCCAGTCGATCGCCTCGGGCGTGGCGCTGCGGATGACCCGTATGGGGCGCCCGTTGATCAACAGATGGTCGGCTTCGACCGTGACTTCACCGGGAAAACGTCCGTGGGTCGAGTCGAAGCGCGTGAGGTATTCGAGACTGGCCATGTCGGCCAGGTCGTTGATCGCCACTACCTCGAAGTCAGCCTGCGCGCCGCGCTCGCACAACGCGCGCAGCACGCAACGGCCAATCCGGCCGTAACCGTTGAGGGCGACTCTGTAGGGGCGTTTCTGAGACATGGAGAGTTACGCCTGGAATTGTTATGGAAGCTGTATAGATCTTGCGTAGGAGCGGTCCGTGGCCGCGAAAGCCTCACCACGATATGTCTGACACACCGCTGCGCGCCCTTCGCGGCCAACGACCGCTCCTACGAGATGTGGATCAGTCTTCGAGCAATTCTTCGGCGGTGGCCAGGATGTTCTCCAGGGTGAAGCCGAACTCTTCGAACAGCGCCGGTGCCGGTGCCGACTCGCCGAAGCTGGTCATGCCGATCACCCGACCTTCCAGGCCCACGTACTTGTACCAGTAGTCGGCATGCGCAGCCTCGATGGCGATGCGCGCGCTGACCTGCAGCGGCAGGACCGATTGCTTGTAGCCTGCATCCTGCGCGTCGAACACGCTGGTGCACGGCATCGACACGACGCGCACGTTGCGGCCCTGTTCGGTCAGCTTGTCGAAGGCTTTGACGGCCAGGCCCACTTCGGAACCGGTGGCGATCAGAATCAGCTCAGGCTCGCCAGCGCAATCCTTGAGCACGTAACCGCCACGAGTGATGTCGGCCAACTGGGCCTGATCGCGGGCCTGGTGATCGAGGTTCTGACGCGAGAAGATCAGCGCCGACGGACCGTCGTTGCGCTCCAGGGCGAATTTCCATGCTACCGCCGACTCGACCGCATCGGCAGGACGCCAGGTGTCGAGGTTCGGGGTGCAGCGCAGGCTCGCCAGCTGTTCGATCGGCTGGTGGGTCGGGCCATCTTCGCCCAGACCGATGGAGTCGTGGGTGAACACGTAGATCACGCGCTTCTTCATCAGCGCCGACATGCGTACCGCGTTGCGGGCGTATTCCATGAAGATCAGGAAGGTCGCGCCGTACGGCACGAAGCCGCCGTGCAGGGCGATCCCGTTCATGATCGCGCTCATGCCGAATTCGCGTACACCATAATAGATGTAGTTGCCGGCGGCGTCATCCGCTTCGACACCCTTGCAGCCTTTCCACAGGGTCAGGTTGGAACCGGCCAGGTCGGCCGAACCACCGAGGATCTCCGGCAGCAACGGACCGAAGGCATTCAAAGCGTTCTGGCTGGCCTTGCGGCTGGCAATGGTCTCGCCCTTGGCGGCTACTTCGGCGATGTAGGCGCTGGCCTTTTCGGAGAAGTCGGCAGGCAGCTCGCCACTCATGCGGCGCACGAATTCGTTGGCCAGTTCAGGGTAGGCAGCGGAGTAGGCGGCGAAGCGCTGGTTCCACTCGGCTTCCAGGGCGACGCCGGCTTCCTTGGCGTCCCATTCCTTGTAGATGTCGGCCGGGATTTCGAACGGGCCGTGGTTCCACTTCAATGCTGCGCGGGTCAGGGCGATTTCCTCGGCACCCAGTGGCGCGCCGTGGCAGTCTTCCTTGCCCTGCTTGTTCGGCGAGCCGAAACCGATGGTGGTCTTGCAGCAGATCAGCGTCGGCTGCTCGCTCTTGCGTGCAGTCTCGATGGCGGTCTTGATTTCATCCGCATCGTGGCCGTCGACGTTGCGAATCACCTGCCAGCCGTAGGCTTCGAAGCGTTTCGGCGTGTCGTCGGTGAACCAGCCTTCGACTTCGCCGTCGATGGAAATGCCGTTGTCATCGTAGAAGGCGATCAGCTTGCCCAGGCCCAGGGTACCGGCCAGCGCGCTGACCTCGTGGGAAATGCCTTCCATCATGCAGCCGTCGCCAAGGAACACGTAGGTGTTGTGGTCGACGATCTTGTGGCCGTCGCGGTTGAACTGCGCTGCCAGCACTTTTTCCGCGAGCGCAAAACCTACCGCGTTGGCCAGGCCTTGGCCCAATGGACCGGTGGTGGTCTCGACGCCTGGGGTGTAGCCGTACTCGGGGTGACCTGGCGTGCGGCTGTGCAGCTGGCGGAAGTTCTTCAGGTCTTCGATGCCCAGGTCATAGCCGGTGAGGTGCAGCAGCGAATAGACCAGCATCGAGCCATGACCGTTGGACATGACGAAACGGTCGCGGTTGGCGAACGCCGGGTTGGCCGGGTTGTGCTTGAGGAAGTCACGCCACAGTACTTCGGCGATATCCGCCATACCCATGGGGGCACCTGGGTGACCGCTGTTGGCTTTTTGCACGGCATCCATGCTCAGTGCACGAATGGCATTGGCGCGCTCACGACGGCTGGGCATCGCTTATCTCCTGGGGTCTGTGTAGGCAGGGATACAACAAAGGAGGGCATTTTCCCCCACCGGCAGGGGGTTGGGCAATCGGACATTTACCCTGAGCGGCAATTGCCGGCCAATGAACCTGCCTAAGCAATATCAAAACTTTTTGATATTGGTCTTGCGACGCCGCCCGTCGCTCTCTAGACTGCCAAGCCTATGAACCTTCGTGCCCCTGCGTTCGACCATCAGGCAAGTGACGATCTGGCTGCCCTGTGCAAAGCCGGTGGCGACCCCCTGCGCCTGAACGTGCTGCGCGCGCTGGCCAGCGATTCGTTCGGCGTGCTGGAACTGGCGCAGATCTTCGCGGTGGGCCAGTCGGGCATGAGCCATCACCTCAAGGTGCTCGCGCAGGCCGACCTGGTGGCCACGCGGCGTGAAGGCAACGCGATTTTCTATCGTCGCGCCCTGCCCAACGGTCGTGTGCTGGGCGGACGCCTGCACAGCGCCCTGCTCGAGGAAGTCGACGGGTTGAGCCTGCCGGCCGAGGCGCAGGCGCGCATGGCCGTGGTGCAGCGCCAGCGCGCCGCGGCCAGCGAAGACTTTTTTTCGCGCATGGAAGAGAAATTCCGCGCCCAGCAGGACCTCATCGCCGGCCTGCCGCAGTACCGCGAAAGCCTGCTGGCCCTGCTCGACAAATTGAGCTTCGCCCAACAAGCTAGTGCCCTGGAAGTGGGTCCGGGCGATGGCGGCTTTCTGCCCGAGCTGGCCCGACGCTTTGCCCACGTCACGGCGCAGGACAACAGCCCGGCGATGCTCGAACTGGCCCGCCAGGTCTGCCTGCGCGAGCAGTTGAGCAACGTGCGCCTGGAACTGGCCGATGCCTTGGCCCCTACCAGCCTGCGCGCCGACTGCGTGGTGCTGAACATGGTCCTGCACCATTTCAGCGACCCGGCTCAGGCGCTTGGCCATCTGGCGCAGCGGGTGCAGCCAGGCGGTAGTCTTTTGGTAACAGAATTGTGCAGCCACAATCAGAGTTGGGCCAAAGAGGCCTGCGGTGATCTCTGGTTGGGGTTCGAACAGGAAGATCTGGCCCGTTGGGCCATCGCTGCGGGGCTTGTTCCCGGAGAGAGCCTCTACGTGGGCTTACGTAATGGTTTCCAGATTCAGGTCCGCCATTTCTCGCGGCCGGCTGGCGACACTCACCATCGGTCAATTTAGGAAACCGTCGAGATGAGCGAATACTCCCTTTTCACCTCCGAGTCCGTCTCCGAAGGACACCCGGACAAGATCGCCGACCAGATTTCCGACGCGGTGCTGGACGCCATCATCACCCAGGACAAGTTCGCCCGCGTGGCGTGCGAAACCCTGGTCAAGACCGGCGTGGCGATCATCGCCGGCGAAGTCAGCACGTCGGCCTGGGTCGACCTGGAAGACATCGTGCGCAAGGTCATCGTCGACATCGGCTACAACAGCTC
>NZ_DJUS01000093.1:0-20216 GCF_002438365.1 Pseudomonas sp. UBA6276 | reverse complement strand
CGATGATCATCACCTCGAAGGGTTGGACCAGGGCGGCCAATTGACCATGTGAAAGAACGTATCCGCCCAGCACGCTCGCGAACACGACAATGATGCCAATGATTTTAGCCATGGATAAAAAACACTTCAGAAGTCGGGTTCAAGGACGAAAAAGGTGGTGTGGAATCTGTTGTTCTCCTTATCGGCAGAACTGCGCCAGACTATAGGCAGCGGTTTTCAAAAGCCAGTTTGGTCCGTTCGTGTAGTCGGCCTGCATTCAGGCATGCATCAGGATAAGCATAGTGTCCAACGCCAAGCCTCAAACCCTAGACACCTGGCTCGCACTGCTCGACGGCGTGCGTCTGCCCATTCCCAAGCTGTACCACGACAAGGTTCGCGCTGCGATCAAGGATCGACGCCGTTCGCTGCGCGACATCGCCGACCTGATGCAACACAGTCCGGCGCTGGTCCTGAGCGTGATGCGCGAGGCCAACCGGCATGCCAGCAACAGCCTGGCGGAGCCGGCGGAAAGCCTTGAAGTGGCACTGAACCGGCTGGGTCTGTCGCGGGCCGAAGAGTTGCTGATGCGCCTGCCGGCCCAGGAGCCGCAGCAGATGCCCTTGACCTTGCGCCAACTGCAGATGATCAGCCAGCACGCCAGCCAGCAGGCCAATGGTCTGTTCGCCGCAAGGCTGGCGCGGCTGTGGCAGGAAATCCACTGGGGCAGCCTGCTGTTTCTTTCGCCGCTGTGGCCGTTGGCGGCGACCTACCCCGAGCTGCTCGATGAATGGCAGCGGCGCGTCACCGGTGAAGGCGAAGCGGCGGTCAAGGTCGAGCAGGAGCTGTTCGGTGTGCCGTTGCTGGTGCTGTGTCAGGCACTGGCGCAGAAATGGCGCCTTCCCGCCTGGGTGCTGCATGGCTATCGGCTGCTGCTGGAGGAGCGTCGGGCGCTGGTGCAGGCGCTGCACATTGCTCGCGACAATCAGCATCGCTTGCGCCAGCAACAGCAGTTGGATGACGAGCCGGCGTTGCGGCGCTGGTTGAACCAGCCCGCCAACACCATTCTGATGGCCAACGGCCTGGCCCTGGCCGCACAACAGGGCTGGTTCACGCCGCACCTGCAGCGCTGGCAGTACCTGAGCTGCCTGTACCTGCAAGTGCCGCTGGAACAGGTTCAACAGCAGGTCCATCAACACGCGGTGCACAGTGCCCGAGTGCACTGCGCCGCCGACCTGTGGCATCCGGCACGCAACCTGCTGTGGCCGCCACCACACAAGGGACCGGCGCCCGACACCGATCCAGCCCCGGCACCGAGCGAAGAGGCGCTGGCGCATTGGCGGCAGCTGTGCACGCAACTGCTGACCACGCCGACCCCGTTCAACAATGCCTTGCACCTGACCACTTGCGCGCGCGATGCCCTGCTGGCGTGCGGCATGCAGCGCGTGCTGCTGCTGATGGTCGACCGCAATCACGGCAGCCTGCGCGTGCACCAGAGCGCCGGGCTGCCCAAGGAAGTCGCGGCGCTGAGCCTAGGCATCGAGCACAACGGCCTGCTGCAGCGGCTGCTCGCGCAACCGACGCAACTGCGCATGGGCACCGCCAACAGCGCGCAGTTGCAGGCCCTGTTGCCGGCGACCCTGCGCGCGCTGTTCCGCGGTGAGCACCTGCTGCTGCGCTCGCTGGGTGTCGATGGGCGAGTGCATACGCTGCTGGTGGCCGACCAGGGCGGGCGCCCGTTCTCCGAGATCAGCGTGCAGGGCTTCGGCAAGAGTGCGCAGTGCATCGAGCGCGCCCTGGACACCTTTACCAACCGCAGCCGCTGAGGCTTGCGCTACAATCGCCGTTCCGTTTCGTCTGGAGACCCGAATGCCTGACTTTTCCGGCCTGCCCCTGGTGATCGAGCCCGATGAGCTGAACGCCCGGCTCGATGCCGTCAACCTGATCGTGGTCGACTTGACCAGCGCAGCACGCTACGCGTCCGGGCACATTCGCGGGGCGCATTTCGTCGATCCCAAGCGTACCCAGCTGGGCCAGCCGCCGGCGCCGGGGCTGCTGCCTGGATTGTCGTCCCTGGAACAGCTGTTCGGTGAGCTGGGGCATACGCCCGAGGCGACCTATGTGGTCTACGACGATGAAGGCGGCGGCTGGGCCGGGCGCTTCATCTGGCTGCTCGACGTCATCGGCCATGAACGCTATCACTACCTCGACGGCGGCATCCTGGCCTGGGAGGCCGCCGGCCTGCCGCTGAGCCAGGACACACCGGCCAGCGCAGGCGGTCCGGTACCGCTCACCCTGCACGACGAGCCCATCGCCACCCGCGAGTATCTGCAGAGCCGTCTGGGCGCCGCCGACCTGGCCATCTGGGATGCCCGCGGCCCGCTGGAATACACCGGTGAAAAGGTGCTGGCAGCCAAGGCAGGGCACGTTCCCGGCGCAATCAACCTGGAGTGGACCGCGGCCATGGATCCGGCGCGTCAGTTGCGCATTCGCAGCGACGTCGCACCTATGCTCGATGGCCTGGGCATCACCGCCGACAAGGAAATCATCACGCACTGCCAGACACATCACCGCTCTGGTTTCACCTATCTGGTGGCCAAGGCGCTGGGCTATCCCCGCGTCAAGGGCTATGCCGGTTCCTGGGGCGAATGGGGCAACCACCCCGACACCCCTATCGAAGTTTAAGGACACTCAATGAAAGATCGCTTGTTCATCATCAGTCAGTACCTGCTGCCCCATCACCTGCTCTCGCGCCTGGCCGGCTGTGTGGCCGAATGTCGTTCGCGCTGGTTCAAGGATGCGTTCATCCGCTGGTTCGCCAAGCGCTACGATGTCGACATGTCCCTGGCCGAGGTCGAGGACCTGAGCGCCTACGAGAATTTCAACGCGTTCTTCACCCGCGCCCTGAAACCCGACGCACGTCCACTGGACCCAACGCCCGGTGCGATCCTCTCCCCAGCCGACGGAGCCGTCAGTCAGTTGGGTACCATCGAACACGGTCGCATCTTCCAGGCCAAGGGCCACAGCTTCAGCGTGCTCGAGCTGCTGGGCGGCGATCCAGCCAACGCAGCCCCCTTCATGGGTGGCAAGTTCGCCACCATCTACCTGTCGCCACGTGACTACCATCGAGTGCACATGCCGCTGGCCGGCACCCTTCGCGAAATGATCTACGTGCCAGGGCGTATCTTCTCGGTCAACCAGACCACCGCCGAGAACGTCCCCGAGCTGTTCGCGCGCAACGAGCGCGTGGTGTGCATCTTCGACACCGAGCGCGGGCCGATGGCCATGGTGCTGGTGGGCGCGATGATCGTCGCCTCGATCGAAACCGTCTGGGCCGGTCTGGTAACGCCGCCCAAGCGCGAACTCAAGACCTTTCGCTACGACGAAGCGGCACGGGCGCCGATCCATCTGGAAAAAGGCGCCGAGATGGGCCGTTTCAAACTGGGTTCGACCGTGGTCATGCTGTTCGGCCCGGAACAGGTCGAGTGGGCTCACCACCTGGCCAACCTGTCACCCGTGAACATGGGTCAAGGCCTGGGGCGCCCGGCCATTGCGCAGGACGTGGCGCCAGCGACACCTGCAACTGTTGTCTGATATCTGAGCCGCTTGCGGCTGGCACGGCGCAGCCTTGGCGACATCGAGGCTGCGACCGTTATCCAATGCTGTTAGAGTCTTCGCATACGGCCAAATGAATGGCCTGTCTTTCGTCATCGTTCACGCTGTCGCACGATGACCTGAGTCGAACCAGGAAACGACCGATGTCGCCACGCCCCCATCTGTTGTTGCGCGCTCCGACGCCATCGCAGTTGAGCCTGACCTTCTGCGAAGCGACCCCGCGCGACCTCAAACGCTGGATTGCCACGCTGCCCAAGGCCAATCTGGGGGAAACTGCCCGGTTGCTGTACCAGGGCCTGGGCGAGCTCAACCAACTGCTCACGCCCAGCGACAATCGCCTGCAACTGCTCGAGCTGCTCAGGCCCGAGGTCTATTTCGTCTGCAAGCATCTGGAACGACACTTCCTCAACCAGTCCATCGTGCTCGACGAACGGTCGCGCAAGGTCGCCAACCTGTGCCAGGCCCTGCAGAACCATCTGGCGATCGGTTACAAGCAGATCGTGCTGCGTATTTCCGCAACCGCTACCAAGGATCGTGTTGCCAAGGAGCGGGCCATCCTTCTGGCCACCGCTGCACAGCGTGCCCTGCACTGCCTGAACGGGCCTGTGTTGCGCGCCAGTCTGCTGTACTGTCCGGTGCCCGATGGGGTATGGCTGGAGTTGCACCAGTTGTATCAGGCAGCCCTGGCGCATCAGTTGCAGAATCTTTCCATCAACGATCCGCTGATTCCTCCAGGCCGTAGCTCGACCGTTCAGCAAAGCTACGCGGCCTCGTTGCTGCTGGGCAGCTCTCGCTGCAACCAGATGCGTCAACAGGCGATCCTGCGTCTGGCCGAAGTGCTGGATGCGTGGAGCCCCCTGGTCCGTGTGCAGCCGGCCAGCCTGGCTTCGAGCCTGTTCGCCATAGCGCCCGGTGAAGACAGCGGCCCCCGCTACAAGACCCTGTATGGCGACGACCAACTGCCGCACCTGATCGGGCTCGACCCGAGCGACCTGGTTCAGGCCATCAAGGCCTACCTGGACTTGCCGGTCGAGCAGCGCGCGCAGTCGCGCCTGATCCCCAGCAACTTCAGTATCGATCTGCTCCAGCACGTAGCCGCCGCCTGGCGCGATGTGGCGGAACGCACTTTTACCCGAACGCCCGGCCAAGGCAACCTGAGCCTGTGCATCGGCATGAGCGCGCTGCATTACTACATTGGCGGCGAGCGCTCCTTCAGCGAGATCCTCAAGCGCCCTGGCCCTTCGCAGAGCGCACAGTTCGTACCGGGCGCTGCCACGCAATCGTGGAGCAGGCCGACCGAGGGCGATCGCCACGGCGACTACGAGGAAATCCAGTACGACCTGCCGCGCGGCGACGGCAGCAGCGCTGGCAGTGCCTCCAACCACGATCAGCACTTCCCGACCTATGCCCTGCAGATCGTCAATCACAGCCCCGGTGGCTACTGCCTGGCGTGGCCCAAGGAGGTTCCGCCGCAACTGCAGGCCGGTGAGATGGTCGGCATCCAGGACACTCAGGCCCAGGGCTGGAGCGTGGCCGTGGTGCGCTGGATTCGCCAGGTGCGCAGTGGCGGCACGCAGATGGGCATCGAGCTGGTGGCACCGCACGCCCAGCCGTGCGGCCTGCAACTGGTGCGCGTCAGCGAGCAGAACAGCCAGTTCCTGCGCGGCCTGTTGCTGCCGGAGATACGCGCCATCGACATTCCTGCCTCCCTGCTCGCCCCGCGCATGCCTTTTCAGGAAGGCAACAAGGTCATCATCAACAATCAGGGCGAAGAACAGCCCGCGGGCCTGGGCACGCGGATGGCCGGCACCGGCAGTTTCAATCAGTTCGAATACCACCTGCTGGAGGTGGCCAAACCGACGTCGACCGGTGCCGAAGATGTTGCGCCCGAAGAAGACTTCGCTTCGCTCTGGAAAGATCTGTAGACGAATCGTTGCTCAGTCGCGGCGACCGAGCAGGTACAGCACCGAATCCAGCCCCAGCACACTGATGGCCTGACGCGCCGACTGGCGGACCAGCGGCTTGGCACGGAACGCCACGCCCAGCCCTGCAATGGCCAGCATGGCCAGGTCGTTGGCCCCGTCACCCACTGCGATGGTTTCGCTCAGGTCGATACCGTGCTCACGGGCCAACTGCTGCAGCAGGTCGGCTTTGCGTTGGGCGTCGACAATGGGCTCGACCGCCACTCCGGTGCATTTACCGTCGACCACCTGCAGTTCGTTGGCGAAGACATAAGTGATGCCCAGACGCTTCTGCAACTGCTTGGCGAAATAGGTGAAGCCGCCGGACAGAATGGCGGTTTTTACCCCCATGCGATTGAGTTCGGCGAACAGGCGCTCCGCGCCTTCGCTCAGGCGCAGTTGCGCACCAATGTCATCGAGCACCGCAACATCGAGGCCGTCGAGCAACGCCAGACGGGCCTTGAAGCTGGCGCGAAAATCGATCTCGCCGCGCATGGCCTGTTCGGTGATCGCCGCGACACGTTCGCCGATGCCGGCCGCCTTGGCCAGTTCGTCGATCACCTCGGCTTCGATCAGTGTCGAATCCATGTCGAACACGGCCAGGCGCGGATGGCGGCGCTGTGCCGACTCGGGCTGGTAGACGATGTCCAGACCCAGCGCGGCGCTGAGTTCGAGTACCTGGGCACGCAATGGCAGTGGCTGCTCCAACGGGCCATGCAGGCACAGCTCGAAACAGGCATTGCCACCCATGGCCGCTGACAAGCGCTCCAGGCTCGAAAGCGACAAGCCATGCTCGGCCAGCAGCGTGATCACCTGCCGCAGCGCCGGGTAGCCGACCTGGCGCCCCATCACGCTGACCACGTGGTCTGCCGGCTCAGCGTGCTGGGCGGTGCTGAAGGTGGTCTCGGCGGTCAGGGCGTTGCCCAGTGCATCGACGATGCCCGACTGCTCCTGAGCGGTGATGTTGATCAGGACGATTTCGCGCAAGAGGCACCCCGTTTCATGAAAAAAAACGCATTCTAACCACTTTCAGTGACCATCGGGCACAGGCAGCGCTTTGCCGCTCGGAGGGCGGTCGTTATACTGCGCGCCAACTTCACGGACAAAGAGCCGCGCTCAGTGAACCGGCCTACGCCAGTCAAAACCGACAACTTCTTCCTGCTGATCTTCCGAGCCGTGCGCCACCGTCGAGTGCCGCTGGCTTTGCGCATCGCGTTCACCAACATCGTGCTGGTTGCCATCGCCCTGGTGATCTACGCCTGCGTGATGGGTCTGCAGTTCAAGCAGGCCATGCACGAGCAAGCCGATGCAGTGGGCCAGAGCCTGACCACGCAGACGGCCACGTCCGCCACCGAGCTGCTGGTGTCCAACGACATCCTCAGCCTCAACGTGCTGCTCAACAACCTGGTGAAAAACCCACTGGTGGCACACGCGGCGATCTTCAGCCCGGACAACCGCATCCTTGCCGAAGCCGGCCAGCGCCCCAAAAGTGGCCTGCTTGGGCAAAGCCAAGGGCTGTACGAGACCAAGATCAACTTCCAGGACGCCCTGGCCGGACAGTTGCGCATCAGCCTGGACATGAATCAGTTCCAGCAGCCGCTGACCATCAGCCTGCAGAGCATGGGCGTGCTGGCCGGGATCCTGCTGGTGCTTGCGTTGGCGCTGAGCCTGCGCCTGGGTCGCTACATCTCGACGCCGCTGCTGCAGTTGCGGGTCTGGCTGCGCAACCCCGACGAGTACACGCCGGCGACCCAGCGCACCGACGAGATCGGCGATCTGGCGCGCCAGCTGCACGCGCAGTTGGCTCCAGAGCCCCGTGAGCCCGAAGTCGAACCCGACGACATCGACGAAGACGATGAGCCGCAGCCAGCCTTGCCCGTGCGCACCGCCAGCAAGCCCGGCCCATTCCCGCCGTTGGCCGCAAAGCCAGCGAAACCGGTCATGCGTCAGATCCAGGCCGACGAGGACGAGGAAGACTTCGGCGACGATCCGTTCGCGGATCTGCGCGAAACTCCGGTGGCGGTGATCAAACAACCCGTCACTGCCGTGGCCAAGGTGCACACCGACAGCGCCGTGCTGGCGGTGCAGCTGGGTGCTCAGGAACAACTGCGGCGCCTGCCCAAGGCTCGCCTGGCAGAGTTGCTGGAGCGCTACCACGACTGCCTGCAGCAGGCCGCCTCGCTCTATGAGAGCGAAGTGCACATGCTCCAGGATGGCAGCACCTTGATGCTGTTCCACAGCGAAACCAGCGGCGATGACTACCTGACCAATGCGATCTGCTGTGGCGAACTGTTGCGCGCCCTGGGTCATGCCTTGCAGATCCAGGTCGCCGACAGCGGTATCACCCTGCAATTGCAGTTGGGTCTGGTGCTCAGCGACGAGGTCCATGGCCTGAACTCCATCGACCTGCTGCTGACCGAATCGGCGCAGGATGCACTGGCGCTCTCGCAGCACAGCCGCAACCTGTTGCTGGTGGTACGCGAGATCGGCGAAGACCCGCTGATCCGCCAGCGCGCGCGCATCCGCTCGATCGCCAGCCCCGAAGGCGCCTGCTGCGTCGAACGCCTGCTGGAGCCCTACCCGTCGCTGCTGGAACGGCAGTTGGCGCGCATCGGCTAACTGGCTGATCACTGCGCAACAAAAAAAGCCCGCACTGGATGCGGGCTTTTTGTTGGGTGTCGCTCTAGAAGCGGAACACTTCCAGGTCGGTACGGATGGGGGTAGCCAGCGGAATCTGTGGTTTTTCTTCTTCCCGGCGCACCTGCGCCGGCGCTGGCTTGCGCTCTTCGACCAGTGCGGGTTGATTGGCCAGCGGTTTGAGCGCTGTAGTCAACTGCGCAGCCAGACGCTGCAACAGCACCCCTTGCGCCTGGACTTGAGCGGCGGTGCCGCCGTCGTGCTTTTCTTCGAGGTGGACGATGCGGTTGTCGCGCACTTGTCCGCGACGGTCCAGGACGCGCCACTGGGCATCCAGGATCGCAGGCTGTCGGCTGCCTGAATCGAGCCGGGTGATCGACAGCAGCACCTGAGCATCGGGCGTGAAGTTGGCGGGCGTAGGCGCCAGTACCACGCGCTGGCTGTCCAGGCGCCAGGCCATCTGGCGCAACAGCAGTTGGTCGATGTCGGCGGAAAGGCTGCCGGCCCAGCGGCCATCGGTGGACGCTCTCAGGCTACCGTCGGCCTGGCGCTGCAGCAGCGTTTCGCGCTGCAGGTAGTCGGCCACCGACACCGGCCCCAGCAGCACGGCCATGCCGCGGCTTTCCTTGGGCAGGCCGGGGTTGCCGCTGTCGAGCTGGTACAAGGCCACGGGTTGATGCGTGCTGCATCCGGCCAGTCCCAGCACGCCGCCGAGCAATAAAATCACGGGAAGACGCAACAGTTTCATCATTTCATCCAGGCGGCTGCCACACGGCAACCACAGCAATACTTGACCGAGTCGTCTGGACGCTGCCGCTTGGCGGCGCCGCGAAAGGGCCTATCATCCGTGAATCCGCGCCCTGACTCCAGTGCTTGCGTCGAACGGCAGCCATGCCGCCGTCCGCACGCGGTTCGCAGTCAGGGGGTTTCCACGACCAGAGCGTCGACGCGCTGGAAACCGCGAGGCAGCTTGTTGCCGCGGCGGCCACGCTCGCCACGGTAGTGCTCCAGGTCGTCGGGCTTGAGCGACAGCGTGCGTTTGCCCGCCTGCAGAACCAGGGTCGAGCCTTCGGCAACGACCGCTAGGTCGGTGACGAATTCTTCACGGCTGGCCACTCGATCACCGGGAATGCCGATGATCTTGTTGCCCTTGCCCTTGCCCAACTGCGGCAGGTCGCTGATCTTGAACACCAGCAGACGTCCTTCGGTGGTCACGGCGGCCAGCCAGTTCTGCTCACGGTCCGGCACGGCGCGGGGGTTGATCACCTTGGCGCCCTTGGGCAGGCTGAGCAGCGCTTTGCCGGCCTTGTTCTTGGCTTGCAGGTCTTCGCCCTTGACCACGAAACCGTAGCCGGCGTCCGACGCGATGACATACAGCGCGTCGTCGTCGGGCAGCATCACGCATTCGAACGTCGCACCCGGTGGCGGCGTCAGGCGGCCTGTCAGCGGCTCGCCCTGGCCACGGGCCGAGGGCAGCGTGTGGGCAGCCACCGAGTAGCTGCGCCCGGTGGAGTCGATGAACACCGCGAACTGATTCGAGCGCCCGGTCGCTGCCGTCTTGTAGCCGTCACCGGCCTTGTAGGACAGCCCGGTGGCATCGATGTCGTGGCCTTTGCCACAGCGCACCCAGCCCTTCTCGGACAGCACTACCGTCACCGGCTCGGTGGGCATCAGCTCGTTTTCCGACAGCGCACGGGCTTCGCTGCGCGCCACGATCGGCGAGCGGCGATCGTCGCCATAGGTTTCGGCGTCCTTGATCAGCTCGGCACGCACCAGTTTCTTCAGCTTGGCCTCGCTGCCCAAAAGGGCCTGCAGCTTGGCGCGTTCCTTGGCCAGTTCTTCCTGTTCGCCACGGATCTTCATTTCTTCCAGACGCGCGAGCTGGCGCAGGCGCGTATCGAGAATGTAGTCGGCCTGGATCTCGGTCAGCGCGAAACGCTCGATCAGGCGTGCCTTGGGATGGTCCTCGGTGCGGATGATGTGGATCACTTCGTCCAGGTTGAGGAAGGCAATCAGCAAGCCGTCCAACAGGTGCAGGCGGCGCTCGACCTTGTCCAGGCGGAATTGCAGGCGGCGGCGCACGGTGTTGACGCGGAACTCCAGCCACTCGACCAGCAACGCGCGCAGGTTCTTCAGCTGCGGGCGGCCGTCGAGGCCGATGATGTTGACGTTGACCCGGTAGGTCGACTCCAGATCCGTGGTGGCGAACAGATGCTGCATCAGTTCGTCGACTTCGACCCGATTGGAGCGCGGAATGATGACGATGCGGCACGGATGCTCGTGGTCGGATTCGTCACGCAGGTCGGCCACCATCGGCAGCTTCTTGGCCTGCATCTGCGCGGCGATCTGTTCCAGCACCTTGGCACCGGACACCTGGTGCGGCAGAGCGGTGACGACCACGTCGCCGTCTTCCAGACGATACACCGCGCGCATGCGCACCGAACCGCGACCGGTCTGGTAGATCTTCAGCAGTTCGGCACGCGGCGTGATGATTTCCGCTTCGGTCGGGTAATCCGGACCCTGGATGTGCTCGCACAGCTGCTCGACCGTGGCCTTGGGCTCGTCGAGCAGACGGACGCAGGCGCTGGCCACTTCGCGCAGGTTGTGCGGCGGCACGTCGGTGGCCATGCCCACGGCAATGCCGGTGGTGCCGTTGAGCAGGATGTTGGGCAAGCGCGCTGGCAGCACCGCAGGCTCGTCCAGGGTGCCGTCGAAGTTCGGTACCCAGTCGGCGGTGCCTTGGCCCAGTTCGGTGAGCAGCACCTCGGAATAGCGCGACAGGCGCGCCTCGGTGTAGCGCATGGCGGCGAAGGATTTCGGATCGTCCGGCGCGCCCCAGTTGCCCTGGCCGTCGACCAGGGTGTAGCGATAGCTGAACGGCTGGGCCATCAGCACCATGGCCTCGTAGCAGGCCGAGTCGCCATGGGGGTGGAACTTGCCGAGTACGTCGCCCACGGTGCGCGCGGATTTCTTGTGCTTGGCGTCGGCGTCGAGCCCCAACTCGCTCATGGCATAGACGATGCGTCGCTGGACCGGCTTGAGGCCATCGCCGATGTGCGGCAAGGCGCGGTCCATGATCACGTACATGGAGTAGTTGAGGTAGGCCTGTTCGGTGAAGTCAGCCAGGGACCGGCGTTCTACGCCGTCGAGACTGAGATCGAGGGAGTCGCTCATGCAAGCCTCATCGTTTCGTGGTCTGGCGCAGCAACAAGTTGCCGCCGCGCTGAGTGAATTCAAGTTGTTTCAGAGCGCTCATGCCCAGCAGCACCTGGTTGCCTTCGAAGCCCGGCACTACAAGGGCGCGGACATTGCTCAGGCGAATGTCGCCCAATTGCAGGCTGGCGATTTCGGTGCGATAGCCTTGGGTCTTGCCGTTGGCGGTGGTGAGCAGCACCGGCGCCCCGCGCGTCAATTCAAGCTTGCGCGCCACGGCTTCGGGCATCGCCACATCGGTGGCGCCGGTGTCGAGCATGAACTGCACCGGCTGGCCGTTGATGAAGCCGCCACTGACGAAGTGTCCCTGGCCATTGCCGGCCAGCTGCACTTCCACATAGCCGTCGCCGTGCTGGGACACCGGCACGGCATTGGGATTTTCCCGACGCTGTTCCCAGTCGCCGAAGAACTGCGTGGCCAGGTACAACGCCGCGGCCCAGGCCAGCAGCATCAGCAGTTTGCCCGCCCGCTTGCCGGGTGCCGCCTGGCTCATGGTGCCGCACTCCAGCCACCGGCCGGGGCTGCGAAGCGCCAGACCACCGGACGGCGTTCGCCATCGGCGCGGGCCCATTGGTTGTTGTCGGTGCCGATCCAGGCGCCGTCGGCGTCCACGCTCAGCGCTTCGGTCAGGCCGTAGGGCGCATCATAGCGGCGCGCGGGCAACAGGGCTTCGGCGGCGAACGACCAGCAACGTTCCCGCTTCGCCGTATCGGCGTCTCGGCGGCAGATGCGGTAGGCATTGCGTTCCAGGGTGAACAGCTTGCCGTCGAAGTAGGCCAGGTCAGCGAAGTCGCGCGGCATGGTCCTGGTGCGAGGCACCTGCACCGGCAGCGTTTCCGCACCGCCTTCGGCGAGCAGCACGCAACGCCCCTCGCAGCTCCAGCTCACCGGCCGCTTGCGAACAGCCAACAGACCGCGCTGCTGACGTTCGGCGGCCAGCCACAGGCGGTCGCCGGCCGGGTTGACGGTCAGCCCTTCGAACAGGGCATTGAAGTGCAACAGCAAGTGGCTGGCGCGCGCCTGACTGACCAGCGTCGGATCCAGAGGCAACCATTTCGGCTCGCCTGAAACGGGAATCTGCAAGACCGCGACGTGGGCTTCGCTGACCAGGTATTGGTTGCCTTGGGCATCACAGCTGATGCCTTCGAAATCCAGATCGCCGCCGCGCACGAAAGACGCGGCCCAACTGCTCATGCGCAGACGAGCGGGCAGCCCGCTGGGCGGGACCGGCGGTGCCTTGAACGTCACCGCCCTCGCCTGCCAGACGGGCGTCGAGGTATCGAGGCGATAGACCGTCCCGTCTTCGCGGTCGGACACGGCCCACAACGCCTTGCCGCACAGCGCCAGACCGGACAGATTGCCCGTGGGCATGCCATCGACCGCATGCTCGCCGATCAACGTCAATTCGGGCACAGCGGGCTGCGCCGACGCCTCGGCCAGCGTCGGCAGGGCCAGGGCGAACAGGGCTGTCAGCAGCGCTGCGATCAAGCCAGCACCTCGGCCAGATTACCCTTGGACTCGAGCCACGCCTTGCGGTCGCCCGCACGTTTCTTGGCCAGCAGCATGTCCATGATCTCGGTGGTGCCGGCGAAGTCGTCCAGGGTCAGTTGCACCAGGCGGCGGGTGTTGGGGTCCATGGTGGTTTCGCGCAGCTGCGGTGGGTTCATCTCCCCCAGGCCCTTGAAGCGCGTGACCTGCGGCTTGCCGCGTTTCTTTTCGGCCACCAGGCGGTCGAGGATGCCATCGCGCTCGGCCTCGTCCAGGGCGTAGAAGATCTCCTTGCCCAAGTCGATGCGGTACAGCGGCGGCATGGCGACATAGACGTGCCCGGCGTCCACCAGGGGACGGAAGTGCTGGACGAACAGCGCGCAGAGCAGGGTCGCGATGTGCAGGCCGTCGGAGTCGGCGTCGGCGAGGATGCACACCTTGCCGTAGCGCAGCTGGCTGATATCGGCGGCACCGGGATCGACCCCGATGGCCACGGCGATGTTGTGCACTTCCTGGCTGGCCAGGACCTCGCTGCCGTCCACTTCCCAGGTGTTGAGGATCTTGCCGCGCAACGGCAGGATCGCCTGGAATTCCTTGTCCCGCGCCTGTTTGGCCGAGCCACCTGCCGAGTCACCTTCGACCAGGAACAGCTCGGAGCGGGCCGGGTCCTGGCCGGCACAGTCGGCCAGCTTGCCGGGCAATGCCGGGCCTTGAGTGATGCGCTTGCGCTCGACTTTCTTGCTTGCCTTGAGGCGGCGCCCGGCGTTGCTGATCGCCAGCTCGGCCAGCTGCATGCCCAATTCAGGATGCGCGTTGAGCCATAGACTGAAGGCGTCCTTGACCACGCCGGAGACGAATGCTGCCGCCTCGCGCGAGGACAACCGCTCCTTGGTCTGGCCGGAGAACTGCGCATCCTGCATCTTCATCGACAGGACGAAGGCGATGCGTTCCCAGATGTCTTCGGGCGCCAGCTTCAGCCCGCGCGGCAGCAGGTTGCGGAACTCGCAGAACTCGCGCATGGCATCGAGCAGGCCCTGGCGCAGGCCGTTGACGTGGGTACCGCCCTGGGCCGTCGGAATCAGGTTGACGTAGCTTTCCTGAACGCTGTCGCCGCCCTCGGGCAACCACAGCAGCGCCCAGTCCACGGCTTCCTTGTTGCCCGCCAGGCTGCCGCAGAACGGCTCGTCCGGCAGGCGGGCGAATTCGGTGACCGCATCGATCAGGTACGAACGCAGGCCGTCTTCATAATGCCACTCGACCTTCTCGCCGCTGCCCTTGTCCTCGAAGCTGACCAGCAGGCCGGGACATAGCACCGCCTTGGCCTTGAGCACATGCTTGAGGCGGCTGACGGAAAACTTGGGCGAATCGAAGTATTTCGGGTCCGGGGCGAAGTACACGCTGGTGCCGGTGTTGCGCTTGCCGACCGTACCGATGACTTCCAGATCGGTGGCCTTGAAGCCATCGGCGAAGGTCATCTGATACTCGTTGCCGTCGCGCTTGACCCTGACCCGCACCTGATTGGACAGGGCGTTGACCACGGAGATACCGACCCCGTGCAGGCCGCCGGAGAACTGGTAGTTCTTGTTGGAGAACTTGCCACCGGCGTGCAGCTTGGTAAGGATCAGCTCGACGCCGCTGACGCCTTCCTCAGGGTGGATGTCCACAGGCATGCCGCGGCCGTCGTCGGACACTTCCAGGGAGTGGTCGGCGTGCAGGATGACCTGGATCGACCGTGCGTGGCCCGCCAGGGCTTCGTCGACACTGTTGTCGATGACTTCCTGGGCCAGGTGGTTGGGCCGACTGGTGTCGGTGTACATGCCCGGGCGCTTGCGCACCGGGTCGAGGCCCGAGAGGACTTCGATGGCGTCTGCGTTATAGGAGCTAGCGCTGGGATTGGCCATGGGGTCTCGTCGTCAGTCGTTCGTGAAATGAGTGGTCAAAGCTGGGCAAGGTCGATGCCATCCAGGCGCTCGGCGTCGATGCCGGCGAATGCCAGCAGCGCCGGCAACTTCTGTGCAAAGCCCTGGAAGCCGTGGTCGCCGCCGTTTTCGATATGCACGCTGCAGGCTTCGTAGAAGGCCGCCGCCTGGCGGTAGTCGAGGGTCTCATCGCCGGTCTGCAGCCACACTTGAAGCCGCTCGCGGTCCGTGGGGGCCGGCACTTCCAGCTCGGCCAGTGCCGTGACGTGGTCGTGGGTCAGCTGCCAGCGCTCGCCCGTGTAATGGTTGGTCTGTTCGCCCAGGTAGCCATCGAACAGGCGGTGCGGGTTGACCACCGGGTTGATCAGCACTGCCTTGAGCCCAAAGCGCTGGGCCAGGTGTGTCGCATAGTAGCCGCCCAGTGAGCTTCCCACCAGCAAGGGCGCATCGAGCTGCGCCAGTGCCGCTTCCAGTTGGGCGATGGCCTGGCGCGGATGGTGGTGCAAGGCGGGCGCGCGCAGTTGATCAGCCAGGCCGATGCGTTGCATCAGCGCGCTCAACTGGCGGGCTTTCTGCGAATCCGGCGAGCTGTTCAGACCATGAATGTAGAGGATCGAACCGGGCATGGGGGCCTCCGGGCATAGAGATGGCGCGCAGTTTACCTTGTCGGGGATGCTGTTGGGGTGTTGGTGCGTCGGTATATGGGCGGTGCGGCCTTCGTAACCAGAAGGCTCGCCGCCCGCTCCGCTCCGGCAAGCCACAATCCTGGCACGAAACCCTGTGGGAGCGGGCTCTGCCCGCGAAGGCCACGCTACCGCCCCTGAATCAATAACCCGCCGCGTCCAGATCCGGGGTGAAGCTGAAGTCCGCCAGGCGCGAGACGCCGGTTTCGATCTGTCCATCCGGCATCAGACGCAGCCAGCGGTAGCCCGGGGCGCGGTCATCCAGGGCGAAATCCTCGCTGCGCGGCAGGAACTGGATGCAGGTCGAGGGCGATGCCAACAGGCGCACGCCATGAGCCTGCCGGTCGATCTCCTGATGCACGTGCCCCCAGAGCACACCCCGCACTTGCGCAAAGCGGGCAAGCAATTCGAACAGGGCATGCCGATTGCGCAGGCCGATGGGCTCCATCCAGGAACTGTCGATGGACACTGGATGATGGTGCAGACACACCAGGTGATGCTTGTGCGGTGCGTCGGCAAGCGACCGTTCGAGCAGCTGCAACTGCTCGTCGGCCAGATGACCCGCCGCCGAACCTGCGATGGCGGAATCGAGCAGCGTCACTCGCCAGGCACCGATGTCCACCACCGGCTCCAGCCACTGGGTGCCCTGGGCGGCCTGCTGCATGACCACTGGCTCGTCGTGATTGCCAGGCAGCCAGCGCATCGGCGCGGCAATGCCCGCTGTAGCCTGGGCAAACGCCTGGTAGGAAGCCAGCGTGCCGTCCTGAGACAGGTCGCCGGTGGCGACCAGCAAATCGATGTGCGGCTGTTCCGCTTGCACCTGGCTGACGACCTGCGCCAGGCTCTGCCGGGTATTCAAGCCGAACATGACTCCGTCGGCTTCGGCCACCAGGTGGCTGTCCGACAGCTGCACGAGCAGCACCGGGGCATCGACAGCGCGATCAGATGGGCTGGACAAGGCCGTCTCCAGGCAGGGGTTGATCGAGGAATTATGCGCAGCCTGGATGACGAGGGCAATGCAGGGTCCAGCGCCCGGGGCCGGTCGGCGCTCAGCGCACCGCTTCGTACTCGTGGCCGCAGGCCAGGCAGTGGCTGAGCCATTCGCCGAGGAACAGGTTGAGCTGGGCCTTTTCGTCGGGTTGGTGCATGGCCTCGTTGGGATAGGGATAGACGCTGCGGAAACGACGGGCATGCTCGGCGCTGATGACCTCGGCCATGCGCGCATCGTGGTACACCTGCACTTCCATCTGCGGCACGGGCAGCCAGGGCAGGCTGTGTTCCTGGCGCACGCGCAAAGTGGTGGTGTACGGACAGGCCAGCATCACCTCGAGGGTCAGCACGCCGAGCATCTGGTCGGCCTGGGTCATGGCGATGCGCCGCGACAACTGCTGGCTGCGCATGTCCGGCAACAGCCGCATGAGTCGCGCATAATTGGCCTCGCAGGCGGCTTGCAAGCCAACCAGATCGACGCGGTAGCGCTCGCGCAACGGACTCACGACCACAGCCCCCTGACTTCGTCGCGGTTCAGCGCCAGCCATTGAATGGCGATGATCGCTGCCGCGTTGATGATCCGACCATCGCGCACGGCCTGCAGGGCATCGTCGAACGCCCAGACCTTGACGCGGATGTCCTCGCCCTCCTCCTCCAGCCCATGCAGGCCGCCCGCGCCTTCGCTGCTGCAGCGGCCCAGGTACAGATGCACGTATTCATCGCTGCCGCCGGGCGAGGGGAAGTACTTGGTGACTGGCCACAGCGCTTCGATCTGCAGCCCCGCTTCCTCGTCGGCTTCGCGATGGGCGACTTCCTCGGGCTGCTCGTCCTTGTCGATCAACCCGGCGACCATTTCGATCAGCCAGGGGTTGTCGACCTTGCCCACCGCGCCGATCCGGAACTGCTCGATCAGGACCACTTCGTCGCGAACGGCATCGTAGGGCAACACGCACACGGCGTCGTGGCGCACGAACAGTTCGCGGCTGATCTGTTTGCTCATGCCACCGTTGAACAGCTCGTGGCGCAGGAACAGCTTGTCCAGTCTGTAGAAGCCCTGGAAGCAACGTTCGGTCTTGTCGATCTCGACCGCCTTGGGGGTGGATCGGGATGAATCTGGCATGGAAAAACCTCGTACTCGTGCGTGCAGCATGGGGCCATCCTAACCGCGATGCGCCCGTATTGCAGCCCCCTTCGAAGGTAAGCCGCAAGCCTCGGGATAGGCGGTTGGGCGAGCAGGCATTAAGATTGTGCTACGTGCGAACCGACGGTTCGACCGGCAGTCCAAGCACGACAATTCAATCATCCGCCAAGGACCATCATGTCGTTTCTCAAGTTCACCTCCGTGGCCTGCGTCGCCTTGACCCTGGGTGCCTGCGCCAGTGTCTTCCAAACCAACTACCGGGCGCCGCTGGAGACCAAGCGCGAGGCTTTCGAGCACATCAAGCCCGGCTGCGACAATCAGGACTGCCCACTGGTGAACATCGACGTGGTGCATTTTCCCGACGAGCCCGGCCTGGATGCAGCCATCGACAAACGCTTGCGCGAGATGACCGTCAACACGCCTGACGCCCGCGTACCGGCGACCCTTAAGGCCTATGAAGATCAATTCATGCGCGAGGCCCAGCCGCGCTACAGCAGCTACCTGCAAGCCAAGGTACGCGAGCAGCATGACGGTATCGTGGTGGTCGAGCTGTCCAGCTACGTCATGACCGGTGGCGCCCACGGCATGCCGGGACGCGGCTTCATCAACTGGTCACGTCGCGAGCATCGCGAACTGACCCTGAAGGACATGCTGGTACCGGGCCAGGAACGCGCGTTCTGGCAGGCTGCCGAAGAAGCCCACCGTGGCTGGCTGGTCGCCAGCAAGCTGGACAAGGATGCCGACTTCATTCGTCAGTGGCCTTTCCAGCAGACGCCGAACATTGCCTTGACCTATGGGGGCGTGGTGCTCAAGTACAACGTGTACAGCATCGCCCCCTACGCCATGGGCCACCCGGAAGTGAAGATCGCCTACCCGCGCCTCAATGGCGTGATCAAGCCCGAGCTGTTCCCGGGTCGCGGTTGAGCACGCGCTCGATCAGGTAGTACAGCAACCCGGCCACCAGCAGCGCTGGCAGGGTTGCTCCGATCTGTGGGTACAGATTGGCCAGCAGGTGATACAGGGACACACCGCCCAGCCACGCCAGCAGTGCGCTCCAGCGTACAGCCCGTGGCTCGACCTGGATGGCGCGTTTGCGCAGCACGAAGTGGTCCATCAGGACCACGCCGAACAGCGGCGCGAAGACAGAGCCGATCAGCAGCAGGAAGTTCTGGTACTGCGCCAGCGGTGCCAGGCAGGCGATCAGCGTGCAGGTGATACCGATGGCCAGGGCCAGGTGCTCCACCTTCAAGCCTGACAACAGGCTGGTCGATACCGCAGCCGAATGGATGTCGGCGAAGGCGTTCTCCGACTCGTCCAGCAAAATCAGCAGCAGTGGGATGCCCAGGCCAGCACCGGCCAGCGCCAACAGCAGCGCATTGACTTCACCACTGGGCGCGAACGCCAAAGTGTAGGCGACGCCCAAGCTCATCAACCAGAAATTGCCGATGAAGAAGCCCACGGCGGTGCCGCCGAACACGTTGCGAGCGCGCTTGCCGAATCGCGAGTAGTCGGCAATCAGCGGTAGCCACGACAGGGGCATGGCGATGGCGATGTCGAAGCCGGTGGCCAGGTCCATGGAGCCGTCGCCCGCAGTGTTCCACAGAGCTGCCAGGTCGGCCTTGGCGAACAGGTTCCAGGTCAGCCAAAGGCATGCCGCCAGTAGCAGCCATATGCCCCATTTGCGCAGCACCTTGCGCACGAAGGTCAGCGGCCCACTGACCGCCAGCAGCGTGACCAACGCGCCGAACAGCAGCGTCCACAACCACGGATTGCTGCCCAGGCTGCCTTCGCCGAAGGCGCGGGTGCCCAGCAGGCTGGCGGCATCGCGCATGACGATGATCTCGAACGAGCCCCAGCCGACCAGTTGCAGCAGGTTCAGTAGCGCCGGCACGCTGCCGGCACCATGGCCCAGGGTCAGGCGCAGGGCGGCCATGGCCGACAGCCCGGTGTCGCTGCCGATCACGCCGACGCTAGCGAGCAGCAGCACACCCACCAGGGTCCCGAGAAAAATGGCGCCCAGTGCACCGGCAAGGCCCAGGCCGGGCGCCAGCAAGGCGCCGGTCTGCAGCACCATGAGGCCGACGCCCAGGGAAAACCACAGGGAGAACAGATCACGTCCGCCCAGCACGCGCTGGGCGGTGGAGACCGCGATATCGGGGGAGTAGGAGGTTTTCAATGGATGGGCTCGAATGGGAAGGAGTCGGGGTTGTCGGAGCATTGGTGGGGTGTCAGGTCAGACGCGGTGCGGGTTTCGCGGCCGATGACCGCTCCTACGGACGAATCGCAGGAGCCTTCATCGGCCGCGAAAGCCGCACCACTGAAGGTCCTGATCAGACTTTCTGGTACAGCTGGCTGCCTTCCTGCTTGAAGCGCTGGGCCTGTTCGCGCATTCCCTCCTCCACGCTCAGGTCGACGGCCTCGATCTTCTGGTTGGCCGCATACTCGCGCACTTCCTGAGTGATCTTCATGGAGCAGAACTTCGGCCCGCACATCGAGCAGAAGTGCGCGACCTTGGCCGAGTCCTTGGGCAGGGTTTCGTCGTGGTAGGCGCGCGCGGTGTCCGGATCCAGCCCGAGGTTGAACTGGTCTTCCC
>NZ_DJUS01000004.1:0-12654 GCF_002438365.1 Pseudomonas sp. UBA6276 | reverse complement strand
TCTTCGGTCAAGTCTTCGTCGCGATAATCGTCGCGCAACTGGCGCTTGACGAGGTCGAGGAAGCCGGGGAAGGAGCTGTCCGCCAGGCTGCCGCGCTTGGTCACGCCCAAGGGCATCTTCTTGGCGGCGTCGACCGCTTCCTGGGTCGCTACGCCCTGCTGCGCCAGCAGGTCGAGCACCAGGTTGCGGCGTTCCAGGGCACGCTCGGGATTGCGACGCGGGTTATAGGAGGACGGGCCCTTGACCATACCCACCAGCAATGCCACCTGGTGCAGCTTGAGCTCGGACAACGGCTGACTGAAGAAGAACTGACTGGCCAGACCGAAGCCGTGCACGGCGCGCTGGCCGTCCTGGCCGACGAAGACCTCGTTGAGATAGGCCTCGAGGATTTCGCCCTTGTCGTAGTGCAATTCCAGCAGCACCGCCATCATCGCTTCGGTCAGCTTGCGGGTCAGGCTGCGCTCGTTGGTCAGGTAGAAGTTCTTGACCAACTGCTGGGTCAGGGTACTGCCACCCTGGCGCATGGCGCCGGAGGAGGTATTGACCCAGATGGCGCGGGCGATGGACTTGGGCGAGACGCCAAAGTGGTGGTAGAAGTCGCGATCCTCGACGGTCACCAGGGTGTCGAGCAGATAAGGTGGCACTTGATCGAGCTTGATCAGAATGCGGTCCTCGAGGTTTTTCGGGTACAGGCCACCGATCAGCAACGGTTCGAGACGCACCACCGCGACCTTCTTGCCACCGCTGCCGCTGAGTTCCGAGACGTAATCGCCGGAGAACTTCACACGCACGGCCTGGGGCTGTTCCAGCCCTTCGTAGAACTGGAAGCCACGGGTGTTCAGGTCGACCGTATTGCCGTTGACCGAGTCGGTGCCCGGACCATCGACGGTGGTTTGCCGACGGTAGCCGAGCGCATCGAGCTCGGTCAGGAAATCATTCTTGGCCAGCTTCTGGCCGACGAACAATTCCAGCGGGCGGGCGTACACCTTGGCCGGGATGGTCCAGCGCTTGCCGGAGAATTTCTCCTGGACAACCGCGTCCAGGTAGACGGCAAAGCCGGCGAGGATCACCAGGCCTACCAGGCCCAGCTTGAGGCCCCAGCCGAGCCAGGTGCGAAGGCCGCCAGATGGGGGTTTTTTAGGGGTACGGGAAGATCGGGTTCGAGTCATGGCGGCGGATTATACGCACTTTGATTTGTCGCGGGCAGGGACCGTTGGCGGTTTGCATCACCGCAGACACTGGCCATAATGACGGCCTTGAAATCATCCCAGCCTATGAAGGATCGCCTGTGAGCCAGACCCTGATCGCCGCCCTGCAAAACCCGGCCCTGTACCCGCATCCGGTGGAAGGGTTCCAGGTCATCGAGACGCACATTTCCTGGGTGATACTGACCGGCCCCTACGCCTACAAGATCAAGAAACCGATGAACTTCGGGTTTCTGGACTTCTCCGCACTGGCCGATCGCGCCCACTTCTGCGCCGAGGAGCTGCGCCTCAATCAGCGCCTGACCTCCGATCTGTACCTGCAGGTGCTGCCGATCACCGGCAGCGCGGAAGCGCCTGTGCTGGGCGGCGAAGGTGAGCCGATCGAATACGCACTGCAGATGCGCCAATTCGAGGGTGGCAATCTGTTGAGCACGCTGCAGGCCAACGGTGAACTGACACAGGCGCATGTGGATTCGCTGGCACGGCAGATTGCCGACTTCCATCGTGCGGCCCCCGTGGTCGCCGATACGCACGAAGCCGGCACGCCGAAGGCGGCAATGGCTCCGGTCGAACAGAACTTCGAGCAGATTCGCCCGTTCCTCACCGACAAGGATGACCTTGCCCAGCTGGATGCCTTGCAGGCCTGGGCACAAAGCAGTTATGTGCGCCTGGAACCGCTGCTGGCGCTGCGCAAGCAAGAAGGGTTCATCCGCGAGTGCCATGGTGACATCCACTTGGGCAACGCTACCGTCATCGATGGCGAAGTGGTGATCTTCGACTGCATCGAGTTCAACGAGCCGTTCCGGTTCACCGACGTCTATGCCGACATCGCCTTCCTGGCCATGGACCTGGAAGACCGCGGTCTGAAGAGCCTGGCGCGACGCTTCATCAGTCATTACCTGGAACTGACCGGTGATTACCAAGGCCTCGAACTGCTGAACTTCTACAAGGCCTACCGCGCGCTGGTGCGGGCCAAGGTGGCGCTGTTCAGCCTGTCACCGGACGCCACCGGTGTGCAGCGCGCAACGACGCTGCGCCAGTACCGCAACTACGCCAACCTGGCGGAAAGCTACAGCGCCATCCCTTCGCGCTTCCTGGCCATAACCAGCGGCGTATCGGCAGTGGGCAAGAGTCACGTCGCTCTGCGCCTGGTCGAGGCGCTGGGTGCGATCCGCCTGCGCTCGGACGTGGAGCGCAAGCGCTTGTTCGGCACCCAGACCGCCGAGACGGGCCTGTATGACGCCAGCACCAGCGAAGCGACCTACCTTCACCTGCACAAGCTGGCAGAACACGTGCTGCGCGCCGGCCTGCCGGTGGTGATAGACGCGACGTACCTCAAAGCCGGGCAACGCGCGGCAGCGGCGCAAATCGCCGAGTCCACCGGAGTGCCTTTCCTGATCCTGGATTGCAACGCGCCGGCGGCGGTGATTTCCAGCTGGCTGCAGCAGCGTCAGGCCCATTCCGACGACCCTTCCGACGCTACCCAGGCGGTGATCGACGCCCAGCAAGCGAGCCGCGAACCCTTGAGCGAGGCCGAGCTGCTGCAGACCCGTCGCGTGGAAACCCATGAAAGCGGCAGTCTGGATAAATTGGTGGAGCAGATCCGTCAACGCCTGCCAGGGCTGTAACACACCGTAGCGCTCGATCCGAGCAGACCGGCCACGCGGCACGCCGGTCTGCCGCCGCTACACTGGTTGCTGCTGCCTGCCCCATCGTTCCCCCTCTCATGCCTTGGCCGACGCCAGGAGGTTTGATGACCGATGAACTTCTGGCCCTGAAGAATCTGGGCAAGACCTCCGCTCAATGGCTTCATGCTGTCGGTATCCACAATGCTACCGATCTTCGCCGGGCAGGTGCCGTACAGGCGTACTGCGCAGTGAGGCATCGCGGTTTTCGCGCTTCGAAGGTGCTTCTCTATGCGATCGAGGGAGCGTTGCGGGATATGCACTGGAGCGAATTGTCATGCGAACGCAAGCAGAGCCTGAACCGTCAGGTCGCGGCCCTGCTGCCTCCGGGCAGGTTCTAGACCCATTTTGCACAGCCAACGCAAATAAATGCGCAGAGCACTTGACTCTTAAATGAGAATCGTTATGATTATCACATCCAGTCGCGAGACTGGTGATCTCTGGAAGGCCCTTGGTTCGGACTTTCAGATGTCTCCTCATCAGGCTAATCACGGTTATTGACCCGGCACTTTGCCGGGTCTTTTTTTGCCTGGAGATCCGTGGCGCCCTACCCCGCGAGGGTTACAGGATCACCGGCAGGCAACGGTCGATGACGATCTCGTGCGAATCCAAGTGCACGCCATAGGCCAACACCTCGACACCGGCATCCACCGCCTGGCGCAACGCCAGCGCGTAGCCTGCGTCGATCTCCGACGCCGATCTTACGGCGTCCACGCCATCGATGTTGACGCAATACAGCTGCACAGCGCGCACGCCGCTGCGGGCCAGCGCGGCCAATTCACGCAGGTGCTTGGCGCCTCGCTGGGTCACGGCATCGGGGAACGCTGCGATGCGGCTGTCGGCAAAGCCCAGGGTTACGCTCTTCACTTCGACCCACGCGCAGCCATCCGGGTAATCCAGACGGAAGTCGATACGGCTGCGCTCCTGACCATAGGGCACCTCGCGCTTGAATGCAGAGAATCCGGCCAGCTCCGCTATCCTGCCGGCGATCAACGCTTCCTCTACCAGCGCATTGGCCCGCGCAGTATTGATGCAGGCCAAGCGCCCCTGCGGCGTTTCACTGATCTCCCAGGTACCCGGCAACTTGCGTTTGGGGTCGCTCGAACGCGTGAACCAGACGCGACCGCCGGGCATCATGCAGTTGAGCATCGAGCCGGTATTGGGGCAGTGAATGGTCAGCCGCTCGCCGTCTTCAAGCTCGATGTCGGCGAGAAACCGCTTGTAGCGCTGGATCAGACGCCCTTGCTCCAGGGCCGGTGAGAAGATCATCTTGCCTGCCAGCTTTGCAGGCCACGAGCGATCCGCGTCACGGCCTGTTCCAGACGCGGAAGGCTCTGGGTGTAGGCGAAGCGGACATGGTGGCCCGCTTTGTGACGACCGAAGTCCAGCCCCGGCGTGAAGGCCACGTGCTCGGTTTCCAGGAAGTATTGGCAGAATGCGAAGGCATCGTCGCTGAATGCACTGATATCGGCGTACAGGTAGAAGGCGCCTTCAGGCTCGACGGCAATGGCGAAGCCCAAGTCGCGCAGCGCAGGCAACAGATAATCGCGGCGCTGGCCGAATGCTTCGCGGCGCTGTTCGAAGATCTCCAGCGTGGCCGGCTCGAAGCAGGCCAGTGCCGCATGCTGCGCCATGCTCGGGGCGCTGATGTACAGGTTCTGCGCCAGTTTTTCCAGTTCGGGGATAGCCTGAGGGGGTGCAACCAGCCAGCCGAGGCGCCAACCGGTCATCCCGAAATACTTGGAAAAACTATTTAGGACGAAGGCATCGTCATCCACTTCCAGCACACTGGCGGCGGTCGTGCCATAGGTCAAACCGTGATAGATCTCGTCGACCACAAGATGGCCCTGGCGATCCTTCACGGCCTGGCTCAAGGCACGCAATTCGTCGCGATCCAGTAACGTGCCGGTGGGGTTGGCCGGGGATGCCACCAAGGCTCCGACGCTGTGCTCGTCCCAATGCTGCGCCAACAGCTGGGCGTTGAGTTGATAACGCTGCTCAGGACCCACCGGGACAAGTTGGGCAGCACCTTCGACCAGGCGCAGGAAGTGCCGATTGCACGGGTAGCCGGGGTCAGCCAGAAGCCAGTGCTTGCCGGGATCGACCAGCAGGCTGGCCGCCAGCAGCAAGGCGCCCGAGCCGCCCGGGGTGATCATGATGCGCTGGGGATCGATGTCCAGGCCATAGCGCTGTCGATAGAAGCCGGCGATGGCTTCGCGCAGTGCCGGCAGCCCCCGTGCAGCGGTGTAGCGGGTATGCCCGGCGGCCAATGCGGCCTGTCCGGCAGCAACGATGGGGGCGGCCGTGGTGAAGTCCGGCTCGCCGATTTCCAGGTGGATCACATCGTGCCCCTGGCTCTGCAGTTCATTGGCCCGGGCCAGTAGCGCCATCACGTGAAACGGTTCGATGGCGCGACTGCGTGCGCTGTAGAGCGGAGCCATGGGGATTCCTTGTGGCAGCGAAAAAAGCCGATTCTACCGAACCTTTGCATCGAACGTTTCACCGAACGCGCGATCGAAACCCACCACATCGTGCCTGCGACGCAGGCGTTCCAGGCACGACAACCGGGAGTAGCGCGTGCTGGTTCGATCTGGTAAGTTCGCCGGCTTGCAGTCGCAGGGCCGGCGGGTGCCGGAGAAGGATCATCCTGCGCAATGGATTAGTAGAGCGAGAGGCGGTTGATTCATGCCCACCAATGAAAAGCAACAAAACACTGGCAACTTGTCCGGTTTCGCTCCCTACGTTCCGACGAAGGGCGAGGAGTACATGGGCAAGCCGATGCGTGCTCACTTCACCAAGATCCTGAACAAGTGGAAACAGGACTTGATGCAGGAAGTGGATCGCACCGTCGACCACATGAAGGACGAAGCCGCCAACTTTCCTGACCCGGCCGATCGGGCCAGTCAGGAAGAGGAATTCAGCCTCGAATTGCGCGCTCGCGATCGTGAACGCAAGTTGATCAAGAAGATCGACAAGACGCTGCAGTTGATCGAAGACGAAGAGTACGGCTGGTGCGAATCCTGCGGCATCGAGATCGGCATTCGCCGTCTTGAAGCACGTCCGACCGCCGATCTGTGTATCGACTGCAAGACCTTGGCGGAAATCAAGGAAAAACAGGTCGGCAAATGACCTGTCGACAAAGGGGCGCCACGGCGCCCCTTTGTATCTGTATTGCCCGTAGAATCCTGCGCCCATGACAACCCCTCCTTATATAGGTCGCTTCGCCCCGACTCCGAGCGGCTACCTGCATTTCGGCTCCCTGGTGGCCGCCCTGGCGTCCTGGCTGGACGCACGCGCTGCGGGCGGTCGCTGGCTGGTGCGCATGGAGGACCTCGATCCGCCGCGGGAAGTCGCCGGTGCCCAGGCAGCCATCCTCCAGACGCTGGACAGCTACGGGCTGCACTGGGATGGCGAAGTGGTCTATCAAAGCCTGCGTCATGACGCCTACCAGCAGGTAATCGACCGCTTGCTCGCGCAGGGGCTGGCCTATGCCTGTACCTGCTCGCGCAAACAGCTGGAACCCTATCAAGGCATCTATCCCGGCACCTGTCGCAATGCCGGGCACACGACCGAGGATGCAGCCATCCGCGTGCGCGTTCCGGAACTGCTGTATCGCTTCGAGGACCGAGTGCAGGGTGCGTATTCGCAGCATTTGGGCCGCGAGTCGGGGGACTTCGTCATCCGTCGTCGCGACGGTCTGTATGCCTATCAACTGGCGGTGGTGCTGGACGATGCCTGGCAGGGAGTGACGGATATCGTTCGCGGTGCCGACCTGCTGGATTCGACACCGCGCCATCTGTATCTGCAGGAGTTGCTGGGGTTACCGCAACCGCGGTACCTGCATGTCCCTCTGATCATCCAGCCCGATGGCAACAAGCTGGGCAAAAGTTACCGATCTCCTCCCCTGGATCCGGATCAGGCAGCTCCCCTGCTGGTGCGTGCCCTGCGCGCGCTGGGCCAGGCACCTGAGGCCGATCTGGCCGACGGCAGCGTTCAGGATGTGCTGGGTTGGGGCGTGGCGCATTGGAACAGTGATGCGATTCCCCGTGTGCGCACGGTGGCAGAGGCGCAGCTGGGCGAGTGATCGGCAGCCGGGTCATACCCGCCCCTTCGCAGCGACACGCCGATCCGCTACCATCGCCGCACCGTTTTTGCACACGACCCTACCCCGAGGCCAGCATGTATATCTATCGATTGGTCCTGCTTCTGGTGGTGGGGATCTACCTGTTCTCCCCCGCCATCATGGACTGGTGGATCGAGCCCACCGGTGCGTGGTATCGACCCTACCTGCTATGGCTGATTCTGATCGTGGTGACCTTTATCCTGCAGAGCCAGCGTGATGCCGATGAGCTTTAGCCTTACCCAGATGTTGCTGGTCAGCGCAGCCTACCTGCTGGTGCTGTTCGCGGTAGCCTGGGTCAGCGAACGCGGCATGATCCCACGGGCGATCATTCGCCATCCGTTGACCTACACCCTGTCACTGGGCGTCTACGCCAGCGCCTGGGCATTCTATGGCACGGTTGGCCTGGCCTATCAGTATGGCTATGGTTTTCTGGCCTGCTACCTGGGAGTGTCCGGCGCCTTTCTGCTGGCGCCGGTGCTGCTGTATCCGATACTCAAGGTCACGCGCACCTATCAGCTGTCATCGCTGGCCGACCTGTTCGCCTTTCGCTTCCGCAGCACCTGGGCCGGCGCGCTGACTACCGTGTTCATGCTGGTCGGCGTACTGCCGTTGCTGGCGCTGCAGATTCAAGCGGTTGCCGATTCCATCGGCATCATGACCGGCGAGCTGGTGCAGAATCGAGTGGCGTTGAGCTTCTGCGTGCTCATCACTTTGTTCACGATCTTTTTCGGCTCGCGTCATATCGCGACCCGCGAGAAGCACGAGGGACTGGTGTTTGCCATTGCCTTCGAATCGGTGATCAAGCTGATCGCGGTGGGCGGTATCGGCCTATACGCCCTGTACGGTGTATTCGACGGCCCGCACGATCTGGAGCAATGGTTGCTGCAGAACCAGACCGCGCTGGCTTCGCTGCATGCGCCCCTGCAAGAGGGGCCCTGGCGCACGCTGCTGCTGGTGTTCTTCGCGTCGGCGATCGTCATGCCGCACATGTACCACATGGTCTTCACCGAGAACCTCAACCCCCGTGCGCTGGTCAGCGCCAGTTGGGGGCTGCCGCTGTTCCTGCTGCTGATGAGTCTGGCGGTGCCGCTGATCCTCTGGGCGGGCCTGCGCCTGGGCGTTACCACCAATCCGGAATTCTTCACGCTAGGGGTTGGCATCGCCGCCAATAGCCAGGCGCTGGCGCTGCTGGCGTATGTCGGCGGGCTCTCTGCGTCCTGTGGGCTGATCATCGTCACCACCCTGGCGCTGTCGGGCATGATGCTCAACCATCTTGTGCTACCGCTGTACCAGCCGCCGGCCGAAGGCAATATCTACCGCTGGCTGAAGTGGACGCGTCGAGCCTTGATCGTCGCCATCATCATGGCCGGCTATGCCTTCTACCTGCTGCTGGGCGCCAAGCAGGACCTGGCTCACCTGGGTATCGTCGCCTTCGTGGCCACGCTGCAGTTCCTGCCGGGTGTGCTGTCGGTGCTGTACTGGCCCACGGCCAATCGCCGTGGGTTCATCGCCGGTCTGTTGGCGGGCATGGCGGTCTGGATGGTGACCATGCTCTTGCCGCTGATCGGCAACCTGCAAGGCTTCTACATTCCGCGCTTGAACATGATCTACGTGCTCGACGACACCAGCTGGCACATGGCAGCCATTGCTTCGCTGGCGGCCAACGTCTTGCTGTTCACGCTGATCTCGCTGTTCACCGCTGCCAGCACCGAAGAGGTCAGTGCCGCCGAAGCCTGTGCGGTGGACAACGTACGCCGCCCGCAGCGCCGCGAGCTGCACGCCGCCTCGCCCCAGGAGTTCGCCACGCAGCTGGCCAAACCGCTGGGCGCCAAGGCTGCCCAGCGGGAGGTGGAACAAGCCCTGCGTGATCTCTACCTGCCCTTCGACGAGCGACGGCCCTACGCCTTGCGCCGTCTGCGTGACCGGATCGAGGCCAACCTGTCCGGCCTCATGGGCCCCAGCGTGGCCCAGGACATGGTCGAGACGTTCCTGCCCTACAAGTCGGGCAGCGAAAACTATGTGACCGAAGACATCCACTTCATCGAAAGCCGCCTGGAAGACTACCACTCGCGTTTGACCGGCCTGGCCGCCGAGCTGGATGCGCTGCGTCGCTACCACCGCCAGACCCTGCAGGAGTTGCCCATGGGCGTCTGCTCGCTGGCCAAGGATCAGGAGATCCTGATGTGGAACAAGGCCATGGAGGACCTGACCGGGGTGCCTGCCCAGCACGTGGTCGGCTCGCGCCTGGTGACCATCAGCCAGCCATGGCGCAGCCTGCTGATCGACTTCATCAACGTGCCCGACGAACATTTGCACAAGCAACGCTTGGCTCTGGATGGGCAGACCCGTTGGCTGAACCTGCACAAGGCCGCCATCGATGAGCCACTGGCACCGGGCAACAGTGGCCTGGTGGTGCTGGTCGAGGACCTGACCGAAACGCAGATGCTCGAAGACAAGCTGGTGCATTCCGAACGCCTGGCCAGCATCGGCAGGCTGGCGGCCGGGGTGGCCCACGAGATCGGCAACCCGATCACCGGCATCGCCTGCCTGGCGCAGAACCTGCGCGAAGAGCGCGAGGAAGACGCCGAGATCACCGAACTGAGCAGCCAGATTCTCGAACAGACCAAGCGCGTGTCGCGCATCGTCCAGTCGCTGATGAGCTTTGCCCATGCCGGTGGCCACCAGCACA
Organism: Pseudomonas sp. UBA6276; assembly: GCF_002438365.1. Classification (NCBI taxonomy): domain Bacteria; kingdom Pseudomonadati; phylum Pseudomonadota; class Gammaproteobacteria; order Pseudomonadales; family Pseudomonadaceae; genus Pseudomonas; species Pseudomonas sp. UBA6276. Next base: position 2,952 of record NZ_DJUS01000004.1, on the reverse strand, counting down.
GCGATGAGCCGGTCAATCTGGCCCAGGTGGCCCAAGATGCCATTGGCCTGCTGGCCCTGAATCGCCGCAACTTCGAGATCCAGTTCTACAACCTGTGCGACCCCGAGCACTGGGCTGTGGGCGATCCACAACGTCTGGCACAGGTGCTGATCAATCTGTTGTCCAATGCGCGGGACGCCTCGGTGGCCGGCGGCGCGGTACGCGTCAAGACCCAGGCGAGCGAACAGACCGTCGACCTCATCGTCGAAGACGAGGGCAGCGGCATTCCCAAGAACATCATGGATCGGTTATTCGAACCGTTCTTCACCACCAAGGATCCGGGCGAAGGGACCGGACTGGGGCTCGCTCTGGTCTATTCCATCGTTGAAGAGCATTATGGACAGATCACCATCGACAGCCCGGCCGATATCCAGAGCCAGCGCGGTACCCGGATTCGGGTGACATTGCCGCGTCATGTCGAAGCGACGTCCGCTGTGAACTGAGACCGTCGAGAGAATAGAATCAATGCCGCATATTTTGATCGTCGAAGACGAAACCATCATTCGATCTGCCCTGCGTCGCCTGCTCGAACGCAACCAGTATCAGGTCAGTGAGGCCGGCTCCGTGCAGGAAGCGCAGGAGCGGTTCAGCATTCCATCGTTCGACCTGATCATCAGCGACCTGCGCCTGCCCGGTGCGCCAGGCACCGAGCTGATCAAGCTGGGCGAAGGCACTCCGGTACTCATCATGACCAGCTACGCCAGCCTGCGCTCGGCGGTCGACTCGATGAAGATGGGCGCGGTGGACTACATCGCCAAGCCCTTCGATCACGATGAAATGCTCCAAGCTGCCGCACGCATCCTGCGCGATCGGCAAAACGCACCGGCGGTGGCCGTCGAACGGCCGGCAAACAAGCCAGGCGCCGACAAACCAGCCGCGCAGAACGCCAATGGCGATATCGGCATCATCGGGTCCTGCCCGCCCATGCAGGATCTCTACAGCAAGATCCGCAAGGTCGCTCCGACCGATTCGAACGTGTTGATCCAGGGCGAATCGGGCACTGGCAAGGAACTGGTCGCTAGGGCCCTGCACAACCTGTCCAAGCGTGCGAAGGCGCCGATGATCTCGGTCAACTGTGCCGCGATCCCGGAAACCTTGATCGAGTCCGAACTGTTCGGCCATGAGAAAGGTGCCTTCACCGGCGCCAGCGCCGGGCGTGCCGGACTGGTCGAAGCCGCCGATGGCGGAACGCTGTTTCTCGACGAGATCGGCGAGCTGCCCCTGGAGGCTCAGGCACGTCTGCTCAGGGTCTTGCAGGAAGGCGAGATTCGCCGCGTGGGCTCGGTACAGTCGCAGAAAGTCGACGTTCGCCTGATTGCCGCGACTCACCGTGACCTGAAAAGCCTGGCCAAGCTGGGCCAGTTCCGTGAGGACCTCTACTACCGCCTGCACGTGATCGCGCTGAAGCTGCCGCCATTGCGCGAGCGTGGTGCCGATGTCGGCGAGATCGCCAAGGCGTTCCTGATTCGCCAGAGCGCCCGGATCGGACGTACCGACCTGCGTTTCGCCGCCGATGCCGAGCAGGCGATTCGGCAGTATTCCTGGCCAGGTAACGTTCGCGAACTGGAAAACGCCGTCGAGCGCTCGGTGATCCTCAGCGAGAGCACCGAGATATCGGCCGAGCTGCTGGGCATCGACATCGAACTCGCCGATCTGCAGGACACCGATGACTTCGTCGGCCTGCCTTCCCAACCGAACGGGGCCAACAACACCGCTCACGACCCCACCGAAGATCTTTCTCTGGAAGATTATTTCCAGCACTTCGTGCTGGAGCATCAAGACCACATGACCGAGACTGAATTGGCGCGCAAATTGGGCGTCAGCCGCAAGTGTCTATGGGAGCGTCGACAGCGCCTGGGCATCCCGCGGCGCAAGTCGAGTGTGGCCAGTGAAAGCTGATACGTTTCAGCTCTAGCCCGCGGGTTTCGCGGCTTGACGGGTAGCCGTGACAAACTGTTACCCTAGGCCTGCGACGTAACAAAACACGGTTCCATCGGTAACGAATCCCGGGTCGATTCTGACCCTCGACCACCGGCCTTTTACCCGCAAAGCCCCGTTCTACTGGGACTCGCGAAAGTTGGCATGGGACCTGCTATATCTCTGGTACAAGAACAACAACAAGCAAGCAAACCCATAACAAGAACAAGACGAATCGACTCACGCATAACAAGAACAACACGGCGGAGGCGCAGCTAACTGATTCTTTTGGAGAGGCGTTGTTTTTGGGGAAACCCGCAGCCAGGCAGAGAACCACAACAACTGCTTTGAAGCAGAAGCCAGAACTGGTTGGATCACCGCGATCATCACAGCACAGCGACCAAAGCAATCCGTTTGCTCTTGCTCCCGAATAGGGAGCCACCCCCGAACCCAGGTTTGGTGGACAGGGCACTCAACAAAAACAAGAAGCCCGACAAAAAATAAAAACAGAGCACGCAACTACTTCTTGGGGAGCTTCGGCTCCCCTTGTAGTTTCCGGCTTTTGTCCTGCCGCTTGCGCCGACCGGCGCTGCCTCCTACACCATCCCTCGACTAAATGCTAGAATCCCCGCCCATCATGCGGTCGTTCTTCGTATATGGCCGAAAATCCCTTCAAACAGTGCATCCCATGCTGAAGAAGCTGTTCAAGTCTTTGAATACTCCCGCGCGTCACCCGCAGCACCGGCGCACCACGCCCGAAGTGCTCAATGCTGGTCAACACTCGCTGCAACGCAGCCAGTTCAGCCGCCACGCCGTGGGCATCGTCGAGCGCCTGCAGAGCGCGGGTTATCAGGCCTATCTGGTAGGCGGTTGCGTACGTGACCTCATGCTGGGCATCGTGCCCAAGGATTTCGATGTCGCCACCAGCGCCACGCCCGAGCAGGTCCGTGCCGAGTTCCGCAACGCGCGCGTGATCGGCCGGCGCTTCAAGCTCGT
>NZ_DJUS01000119.1:0-12204 GCF_002438365.1 Pseudomonas sp. UBA6276 | reverse complement strand
TTCCAGGTATTTGAGAATGCCGCCCTTGAGGTGATAGACCTCTTCGAACCCTTCGCCCAGCATGTAGCTGGAGGCTTTTTCGCAGCGGATGCCGCCGGTGCAGAACATCGCGACTTTCTTGTGCACGGCAGGGTCGTAGTGGGCCTTGATGTAGTCGGGGAACTCACGGAACGACGCGGTCCTGGGGTCCAAGGCGCCCTGAAAGGTGCCGATGGCGACCTCGTAGTCGTTGCGGGTATCGATCAGCAGGACCTCAGGATCGTCGAGCAACGCATTCCAGTCCTGTGGCTCGACGTAGGTACCCACCGTACGATTGGGATCCACACCGGGTACGCCGAGGGTGACGATTTCTTTCTTCAACTTGACCTTGGTGCGATAGAAGGGCTGTTCGTCGCAGTACGATTCCTTGTGGTCGATGTCGTCCATGCGTGGGTCCAGCTTGAGCCAGGCCAGCAGCCCATCGATGCCTTCACGTGTGCCGGACACCGTGCCGTTGATGCCTTCTTCGGCAATCAACAGGGTGCCCTTGATGCCGTTGTCGAGCATGGCCTGCAGCAGTGGCTCACGCATCTCGACGTAATTTTCCAGGGTGACGAACTTGTACAGTGCCGCCACGACGATCGCTTGGGTCATGGGTAAAACGCTCCAGGTGGTCGACCGCGCAAAGGCCGGACCGGTATGTTTCAGGGGTTGATACTGGGTTTTGCCAGAGGCTTGAATGAAAAAACCCGCCAGCGGCATGCCACTGGCGGGTTCTGGATTCTAGCAAGTTTCGAAGCCCAGTGCTCAGGGCTCAGCGCCCACCGCCGGCGCAGGTGGGCGACGCCGGTGCAGCACCGACCTGCGCCCATTCCTGCGGCGTGTAGGTATGCAACGCCAGGGCATGGAACTCGCCCATCAGCTCGCCGAGCGTGCCATACACCAGCTGGTGGCGCTTGACACTGTTCAGGCCGGCGAAACGTTCGCTGACCAGAACCGCCTTGTAGTGCGTCTCGGTGCCACGGCTGTGCATATGGCTCTCGTCGAGCACGTCAAGATGCTCGGGTTGCAGCATCTGCAGCGTGGACACGATGCGTTCCTTCATCGACATCGCCAGCGACTCCGTTATGGCTTCGCAGGCTTGGCCGCACCGGCAGCAGCCTTGGCAGCGCCCTGTGGGTCCAGTTCCTTGGTCATGTCAGCCAGCAGGTTGTTGACCACGGGTACCGCGCTTTCCAGCTTCTGCTGGGTCAGCTGGGCGGACTGCTGGGTCACGGCCGGCATTTTTTCCAGGACTTTCTTGCCCAGTGGCGACTGGTAGAACTTGACCAGGTCCTTGAGCTCCTGCTCGGAGAAGTTGCTGGTGTACAGCTTGACCATGTCGGGCTTGAGCTTCGGCCAGCCGATTGCTTGATCCAGCGCGGCGTTGGCCTTGGCCTGGTAGGTTTCCAGGGTGGCCTGCTTGCTGGCCGGTGCCTTGGTCTGCTCGAAGCGCTGGGCGAACATTTGCTGTACTTGCATGTACACCGGTGTACCCAGCTTGTCCGCATGAGCCATCATCAGGAAGGCTTCGGCGCTGGCGTTGTGGCTGGCGGTGTCGGCAAGGACCTGGCCACTGGCACAGACGAGAACAGCCGCGGTGCAGATGGCGCGAAAACGAGTCATCGAGTTTCCTTATCTAGCAGGCGAGGTAGAACCCCAGAAACGATCATTCTGCGCTCATGTTCGTGCGTCACTCAACCCCGGGCTACGAACGGCAAGTACAGTTTCATGGAACCTGAAGCTGGGCGCGTACCCTAACAGCCAAGGCTGCCGGTGAACCGCAGCGAGACCCGCCCGTGCATCGTCGGGGTGTGACGCGAGATCGACAACAAGGAGCATGAACAGCATGAGTCGTATCGAAACAGACAGCCTGGGACAGGTCGAAGTTCCTGAAGAGGCCTACTGGGGCGCCCAGACCCAGCGTTCGCTGGTGAATTTCGCCATCGGCGAGGAACGCATGCCGCTGCCGGTTTCGCACGCCCTGGCGCTGGTCAAGAAGGCCGCCGCGCGGGTCAACGATCGCAACGGCGATCTGCCGGCCGATATCGCTCGATTGATCGAACAGGCCGCCAACGAAGTGCTCGCCGGCGAGCATGACGATCAGTTCCCTCTGGTGGTCTGGCAGACGGGCAGCGGCACCCAGAGCAACATGAACGTCAACGAAGTGATCGCCGGGCGGGCCAACGAACTGGCCGGCAAGGGACGTGGCGGCAAGTCGCCAGTGCATCCCAACGACCACGTCAACCGCTCGCAAAGTTCCAACGACTGCTTCCCGACCGCCATGCACATCGCTGCCGCCCAGGCCGTGCACGCCGATCTATTGCCGGCAATCGCCGTGCTGGGTGAGGGCCTGGCCGAACTGGCCGGACGACATATGCAACTGGTCAAGACCGGTCGCACGCACATGATGGACGCCACGCCGATCACCTTCGGCCAGGAAGTCTCGGCCTATGTGGCACAGCTGGAGTACGCACAGAAGGCCATCCGCAACGCCCTCCCCGCGGTATGCGAGCTGGCCCAGGGCGGTACGGCGGTGGGTACCGGGCTCAATGCACCCAAAGGTTTCGGCGAAGCGATCGCCGCCGAACTGGCGGCGCTCTCCGGGCTGCCCTTCGTCACCGCGCCGAACAAGTTCGCGGCATTGGCTGGCCATGAGGCCCTGACCAGCTTGTCGGGCGCACTCAAGACCCTCGCCGTGGCCTTGATGAAACTGGCCAATGACTTCCGTCTGCTGGGCTCCGGACCCCGTGCAGGACTGGCCGAGATCAAGTTGCCTGCCAATGAACCAGGCAGTTCCATCATGCCCGGCAAGGTCAATCCAACCCAGTGCGAGGCGCTGTCCATGCTGGCCTGCCAGGTCATGGGCAATGACGTGGTGATCGGCATCGCCGCAAGCCAGGGTCACCTGCAGCTCAACGTCTACAAGCCGGTGATCATCCATAACCTGCTGCAATCGATCAAGCTGCTTGCCGATGGCTGCCGCAATTTCCAGGAGCACTGCGTGGCAGGCCTGGTACCGGATGCGCAGCAGATGGGCGAGCACCTCGAGCGCGGGCTGATGCTGGTCACGGCGCTCAATCCGCACATTGGCTACGATAAAGCCGCCGAGATTGCCAAGAAGGCCTACGCTGAAGGCCTTACCCTGCGCGAATCCGCATTGTCGCTGGGTTACCTGAGTGAATCCGAGTTCGATCAGTGGGTGCGACCCGAAGAAATGCTTTAAGCTCTCGCCGCCAGCGCCTTCGTACTTCCTCGATGGCGCCAGCGGTGGACACACCTGATCTACGTCAAAGATCGAACCCTACACAGGATTCCCATCATGTTCGGCAAGCGTGCGCAGGACCTCGTTGAAACCACGCACTTTCGTGCCGAACGGTTCAGTACGGTCAACGGCTTCTACTTTTTCAGCACGCGGGAAAACACCCTCGAAGGCCCGTTCGCGACTCGCGAGGAAGCAGAGCGCGAGAGCCGGGCCTACGTCATCCGCGTATCAGGACGCCAATCCTACCGTTGACCCCCTCAGGGCTTGGCGGCCGGTTGACGCACTGCAACTCGACGGGCGGGTTGCTCCAGTACCGCTACCTTGGCGGGTGTAAAGATGGGCTGCAGTCTGCCGCTGGCATGCATCTGCTGCATCAGCGCGGCGAACTCCTCGGCTGTGATGGGCGCACCGGGGCGCAATAGCGCATAGTGCCGATAGATCTGATCGACTCGTTGGGAGACCAGCAACTGCGAGCCGACCTCCGGATTGTGAGCGATGAAATCCGCCAGGAACGACCGCGTCACCAAGGCGATGTCGGCACGCTTGCGCACGATCATCATCAGGTTGCTTTCATGTGAATACGTCAATACGGCGTTGAAGCGGCGCAACAGGTACTGCGGGTTGGCGTCGAAATCCGCGAACGCATAGTGATAGCCGTAGAACAACGCCATGCGCTTGCCATTCAGGTCGGCGAAGACCTCCTGATCATTGCCGTCCTTGAGTGCCACGAAGACCTCGGCATCCTCCAGCCCCAGATCGACCGCGCTGTGTTTGATGCGCTGCCAGCCCCACAGTGGGTTCTCGAACATCGCCATGTCGACCCTGCCCTTCTCGAAGTCCTGATAACGTCGAGCGATCGAGGTAGGCACCAGAACGAAGTGCCAGTTGGTCTGCACCTGGTTGAGCTGATCGATGAGCAGCGGCAGCAGGCCTTGGTCGCTCCCTTGTTCGGGGTGCACGACATAGGGTGGAAAATGGGCGGCGCCGACACGCACTTCCTGGGCCGCCTGCGCGCCCGGAACCCAAAAGGCCCATCCGGCCAGCAACAGACGTAGCAGGGCCGCCTTAAGATAACCGTACTTCAAGACAGAGAACCCTCACCAGCCGTTTTGCGAAGCACGTACGCTAGGGGTTTTACGTCGGGCTGACAACTGCTAAACCCTGTACGTGCGCTCGACACCTTCGACCCTGCCAGCCGCCGCCTGTAACATCCGCCCTGTTCCCCTGTTTCAGGGATCCCGGAACTCTTTGCACCGACTTGTGCTCTAGCCTCTAAGCGCAAGTGCCTGGGAGCCTGGTATGCCGCATTGGCTGGTCATCGACCTGGAAGCCACCACCGACGAAGGTGGTTGGCCGGTCACCGAAATGGAAATCATCGAGATCGGTGCGAGCCTGGTCAACCGCGATGGCAGTGAGGTCGACCACTTCCAGCGGTTCGTCAAACCGGTGCGCCGCCCCAGTCTGACGCCGTTCTGCCGCGAGCTGACGCACATCGGCCAGACGGACGTGGACGCTGCAGCGGTTCTGACTCAGGTCTGGAGAAGCTTCGAGCAGTGGCTGGCGCCTCATCGAGGGCAACTGCAGGGTTGGGTCAGTTGGGGCGACTATGACCGCCTGCAGCTGCTGCAGGACTGGCAGCGGCACAACCTGGAGAGCGTGCTGGCGCGGGTGCCGCACATCAATCTCAAGCAGCGCTTCGCCAAGGCTCGCCAATTGCCGCGGCCGCTAGGCCTGACCAGCGCTCTGCAACTGGCCGGCCTGCAGTTCAGCGGCCAGCAGCACCGGGCTCTGGAAGACGCGCGCAACACCGCGCGCCTGCTGCCCATGGTGCTGGCGCCGTAAAGCGGATGACGGCCTGCCGGGGCTTGGGCATACTGGCCAGCCCTTTCCACCCCCTTCGCAAGGAACCGACTCATGTTCAAGGTCAACGAATACTTCGACGGCACCGTCAAGTCCATCGCTTTCACCGAGGCTGACGGCCCCGCCACCATTGGCGTCATGGCGCCGGGCGAGTATGAATTCGGTACGGCCCAGAGCGAAGTCATGCACGTGGTATCCGGCGCCCTGACGGTCAAGCTGCCCGATGCCAGCGACTGGCAAACCTTCACCGCCGGCAGCCAGTTCGATGTACCGGCCAACAGCAAGTTTCAGCTGACCGTGGAAGTGGAAACCGCCTACCTCTGCCAGTACCGTTGATGATTCCGGCCCCCAGCCCTGGGGGCCGTCCGCTCTAGCGACCGAATTGCAGGTGCGCCAAGCGCGCGTACAGTGGGTTGCTGGCCACCAGCTCGGCGTGGGTCCCCAGCGCCACCAGACATCCTTGATCAATCACGGCAATGCGGTCGGCGTTCTGCACCGTGGCCAGACGGTGGGCGATGACCAGCGTCGTGCGGCCCTGCATCAACGTAGGTAAGGCTTGCTGGATCAGGTGTTCACTCTGCGCATCCAGGGCGCTGGTGGCTTCGTCCAGCAGCAGGATCGGTGCATCGACCAGCAGCGCTCGTGCAATCGCCAGGCGTTGGCGCTGTCCGCCTGAAAGTCCCATGCCGGCATCGCCCAGCGGCGTCTGATAGCCCTGCGGCAGCTGCACGATGAAATCATGGGCATGGGCGATGCGCGCAGCCGTCTCGACCTGCTCGGCGGTGGCGTCGGCGCGACCATAACGGATATTGTCCTCGACGCTGCCGAAGAACAGCGCCGGCGTTTGCGAGACGATGGCGAAATGTCGACGCAGGTCCTGCGGGTCAAGCTGGCGCAGGTCGATACCGTCGATGAGCAGACGGCCCTGCTGCGGATCGTAGAACCGCAGCAACAGTTCGAACAGCGTCGACTTGCCGGCGCCGGAAGGCCCGACCAAGGCCAAGGTCTCACCCGGCCGAACCGTCAGGCTCAAGCCCCGGATGGCCGGTGCGTCCTCCCGCGTTGGGTAGGCAAAAACCACCTGCTCGAGGGCCAACGCGCCGGTCACCCGAGACGGCAACTGCTGCAAGCCCTCGGTGGGCGGCTGAATCGCGCTGCGCGCCTGCAACAGTTCGGCGATCCGTTGCGCAGCGCCAGCGGCGCGTTGCAGTTCACCGACCACCTCACTGAGGGTGCCGAAGGCGCTGCCGACGATCAGGCTGTAGAACACGAACGCAGCGAGTTCGCCGGCCGAAATGCGTCCGCCGATCACGTCCATGCCACCCACCCACAGCATCACTGCCACCGCGCCCAGCACCAGCACGATCACCAGCGCGATCAACCAGGCGCGCTGGACGATGCGCCGCCTGGCCGTGTCGAACGCCTGCTCCACGGTCACGGCGAAGCGTCGCTGGTCCTCGCCCTGGTGGTTGTAGGCCTGCACCGTCTTGATCTGAGTCAGGGTTTCGGCGACGTAGCTGCCGACGTTGGCGATGCGATCCTGGCTCTGTCGCGACAGACGCCGCACCTGGCGACCGAACATCAGGATCGGCGCCAGCACCAGCGGCAAGGCGACCACCACGATACTGGTGAGCTTGGGATTGGTGATGAACAGCAGCACCACGCCGCCGATCACCATCAGCAGGTTGCGCAGAAACATCGACAGCGACGAGCCGATGACCGATTGCAGCAAGGCCGTGTCAGTGGTCAGCCGCGACTGGATTTCGGAGCTGCGGTTGTTCTCGTAGAACGCCGGGTGCAGGTGGACCAGATGGTCGAAGACCTGCTTGCGGATATCGGCGACACAGCGCTCGCCGATCCAGGACACCAGGTAGAACCGCGCAAAGGTCCCCATCGCCAGGGCCAGTACCAACACCATGAACACCGCGATGGAGCGGTTGAGCAGGTGCGTGGACTGGGTCATGAAGCCCTGGTCGACCAGCATCCGAATGCCCTGCCCCATGGACAGGGTGATACCGGCGGTGACCAGCAACGCCAGCAGTGCGCCGATGGCCTGCCATCGATAAGGGCGTACAAAACGCCACGCCAGGCGCAGGCCACGACGTTGACTTGAAGACAATAGCTGCAAGGGGGATGATCCGTATTCAGAGGGTCCACAAGCCTACACCCGGACGCGGGATCGACTACAGTGGAACTCCATGAATCGCACAAAGTCAGCTAGGAAGCAGGCCGTAACAAACGGCGCAAACACCTGAAGAGGAGACAGGCCATGAGCTCGCATGACGACACGCAGAAAAGCATCGAAGTGGTACGGGTGCACCCCCATGAGCCCGTCGGTGGTTCGATCATCGACGAGCAGGGCCGTGAAGTGCCCATTACCGAAGACATGGTGCAGGAAGCCTGTCGCGAGCTGGAAGAGCACGTGGTCAAACCCGCTGGCAACGTCTGATCGAACCACTCGCTTCACTGCCTTTCAAACCCAGCCCTGACAGAAATGACAGACGGCCGGGTTCGTGTTTCTCGGGCTCGGCTAAACCAGGACCGCACCCAGGGCGGCGACGATGCGCTCGAGCACAGGTGCCGGGCCGTCGATACGCACGCGCAGGCCTTCGATCTCGCGGCGTGGTGGGTAATGCTTGCGCAACTGGTCGAAGCCGAGTCGCTGCCGATCGGTATCCGCGTCCAGGCTGCGGCGGAAATCGGCATCATCACGACGGGGGTCGTAGACACCGCGGCACAGCATGGCCAGCGCCCAGTCCGGATCGGTGTCGGCGCTCAGGCTCACCTCTCCCAGCCAGGGTTTGGGCAACAGGTCTTGTAACTGCACGTCGGCATTGCGCCCGAGGAACTCGCACAAGGCTTGATAGATCTGCGCCGTGCCACGGCGGCGACCGTCGAGGCTGTAGCCGGCGATGTGCGGCGTGCCGATCACGCAGCAGTCGGCCAGTTCGCGATCGACCGCAGGCTCCCACTCCCAGACGTCGAGTACCGCTTGCAGGTCTTCACGCGCCAGCAGGACGTGACGCAGTGCAACGTTGTCGATCACCGGGCCGCGCGCGGCATTGATCAGCCAGGTGCCCGGCTTGAGGGCGCGCAGACGCGCATCGTCGAACAGGTGCCAGGTCGGATGAGGGCCGCTGCGGGTCAGCGGCGTGTGCAGGCTGATCACGTCGCAGTGCTCGACGATGTGTTCCAGGCTGACGAAGTCACCGCCCTCGCCGGCCTCGCGCAAGGGATCGCACACCCGCACGTCCCAGCCCAGCCCGCGTAGCACCTGGACCAGTCGCCCGCCGACCTGCCCGGCACCGACGATGCCGTAGCAACGCCCGCTCAGCGGCAGACCTTCGACCTCGGCCAGGGTCAGCAGGCTGCCCAGCACGTAGTCGACCACACCACGGGCATTGCAGCCCGGCGCGCTGGCCCAGCGGATGCCGGCCTCGGCGAAGTGGTCGAGGTCCAGATGGTCGGTGCCGATGGTGCAGGTGCCGACGAAGCGCACCGGGCTGCCTTCAAGCAAGGCGCGGTCGACCTGGGTCACCGAGCGCACCAGCAGAACGTCGGCCTCGGCAACCGCCGCGCGATCGATCGACCGGCCGGGATAGCGACGGATTTCTCCAAAGCCTTCGAAGAAAGCGTCGAGCAGCGGGATGTTTTCGTCGGCGACTATGAGCATGGGGTATCCAGAAATATAGAGTGATCGGGGTAGCTTGTTCGCGGGCAGAGACCCGCTCCCACACAAGGGCGAGCGCGTCCCTGTGGGAGCAGGGTAGCTTGTTCGCGGGCAGAGACCCGCTCCCACACAACAGCGAACGCGGTCCCTGTGGGAGCGGGGTAACCTGTTCGCGGGCAGAGACCCGCTCCCAGACAACAGCGAGCGCGGTCTCTGTGGGAGCGGGTCTCTGCCCGCGAAGGCGTCACCACGGAGTCAGCTTCAGATAATGCGCTGTTCGGTCAGCTCGCGCACGAACGATGGCGCGATGTAGCGCTGGTAATGCGCCTCCGAGAGAATGAAGAATTCCCGATCGATGGCATCGCGCAGTTGTGGCAGATCCCAGTCGCGGAACTCGGGCAGCAGCACCAGGCCATAGGCTTCCAGGTTGTTGATCACCCGGGCTCCACGGGCAATCAGTTGGTAAGCCCAGCAGTACTCCGACTGTCGCTCGACGAAACGTATCTTGCGTTGTTCCAGTTGTTGGCGCAGCTTCAAGGGGTCGAACACTTCCAGCTTGGCCACCATGACCTGCACCAGCAACTGCTCCAGCCGCACCCACACCGCGCGTTTCTGCGCTTCGTCGTAGCCGTTCCAGTGAATGACTTCATGGTGGTAGCGCTTGCAGCCACGGCACACGAGGTCCCCGTAGACGGTCGAGCACAGGCCCACGCAGGGCGTCTTGATGGAATGGTTGGACATGGCGAATCGGCACGCTGGACGGTGGAACACCGGGCGCATGTTAGTCCTTTGTCTAACAGGGGTCACCCCAGAAATCGTGGGGCTTAACTTAACTTCCTGCGCGAATTAACGTAGAATCATGCAGCCTTTTTAGGCGCCAATGTCCATTGGAAGCTGTTTTCAAAGCGTCACGAGCACAGTCGATCCAGTAGAAGGGTGTTGGCACCGTTCATCCGGTGCCAGCCCTCATCAGTTTTCCCTTCTACAGGCGTAAAACTTTGAAAACAGCTTCTGTAAGGAATACCTGCCTTCCTGGCTGAACGGCCGAAAAGCCCGTGCGCATGGATGCAGGCATTCCCTGGATGAGCGTCCCTTCCGGGACCACTGATGAGGGTAATAACTGTGCTTGAAGCCTATCGCAAACACATCGAAGAGCGTGCCGCCCAGGGTATCGTGCCCCAGCCGCTTAACGCCGAACAAACCGCAGGCCTGGTCGAGCTGCTGAAGAACCCTCCCGCCGGCGAAGAAGCCTTCCTGGTCGACCTGATCACCAACCGCGTACCACCAGGGGTGGACGAAGCCGCCTACGTCAAGGCCGGTTTCCTTTCCGCCGTGGCCAAGGGCGAAGCCACCTCCCCGCTGATCGACAGCAAGCGTGCCGTGGAACTGCTCGGCACCATGCAGGGCGGCTACAACATCGCCACCATGGTCGAACTGCTCGACGACGCCACCCTGGCGCCGGTGGCTGCCGAACAGCTCAAGTTCACCCTGCTGATGTTCGATGCCTTCCACGACGTCGCGGAAAAAGCCAAGAACGGCAACACCCACGCTCAAGGCGTGCTGCAATCCTGGGCCGACGGCGAGTGGTTCAAGAAGCGTCCGACCCTGGCCGACAAGATCAGCCTGCGGGTCTTCAAGGTCACCGGCGAAACCAACACCGACGACCTCTCCCCGGCGCCTGACGCCTGGTCGCGCCCGGACATCCCGTTGCACGCCTTGGCCATGCTGAAAATGGCCCGCGAAGGCATCGTGCCCGACGTTCAGGGCTCGATCGGCCCGATGAAGCAGATTGCCCAGATGTACGCCGACGGCTACCCCGTCGCCTACGTGGGTGACGTGGTCGGTACCGGTTCGTCGCGTAAATCGGCGACCAACTCGGTGCTGTGGTTCTTCGGTACCGACATCCCGTACGTGCCGAACAAGCGTGCCGGCGGCTTCTGCTTCGGCACCAAGATCGCCCCGATCTTCTACAACACCATGGAAGACGCCGGCGCCCTGCCGATCGAGTTCGACGTGTCGAACATCAACATGGGCGACGTGATCGACCTCTACCCGCACCAGGGTAAAGTCTGCAAGCACGACAGCGACGAGGTGATCACCACCTTCGAACTCAAGACACCCGTACTGCTCGACGAAGTCCGCGCTGGCGGCCGTATCCCGCTGATCGTCGGCCGCGGTCTGACCGACAAGGCACGCGCCGAGCTGGGCCTGGGTCCGACCGATCTGTTCAAGCTGCCCGAAGCCCCGGTCGACACCGGCAAGGGCTACACCCTGGCGCAGAAGATGGTCGGCAAGGCCTGTGGCCTGCCCGAAGGCAAGGGCGTGCGTCCCGGCACCTACTGCGAACCGAAGATGACCACCGTCGGTTCCCAGGACACCACTGGCCCGATGACCCGCGACGAACTCAAAGACCTGGCCTGCCTTGGTTTCTCGGCCGATCTGGTCATGCAGTCCTTCTGCCACACCGCGGCCTATCCAAAGCCGATCGACGTGACCACCCACCACACCCTGCCGGATTTCATCCGCACCCGTGGTGGCGTGTCCCTGCGTCCAGGCGACGGCATCATCCACAGCTGGCTGAACCGCATGCTGCTGCCGGACACCGTCGGCACCGGTGGTGACTCGCACACCCGCTTCCCGATCGGCATCTCGTTCCCGGCCGGTTCCGGCCTGGTGGCTTTCGCAGCCGCCACCGGCGTCATGCCGCTGGACATGCCCGAGTCGGTGCTGGTGCGCTTCAAGGGCACCATGCAGCCAGGCATCACCCTGCGCGACCTGGTCCACGCGATTCCGTACTACGCCATCCAGAAAGGCCTGCTGACCGTCGAGAAGAAAGGCAAGATCAACGCCTTCTCGGGTCGCATCCTGGAAATCGAAGGCTTGAACGACCTGACCGTCGAGCAGGCATTCGAACTCTCCGACGCCTCGGCCGAGCGCTCCGCCGCCGGTTGCACCATCAAGCTGCCGGAAAAGGCCATCGCCGAGTACCTGCAGTCGAACATCACCTTGCTGCGCTGGATGATCAGCGAAGGCTACGGCGATGCGCGGACCATGGAGCGTCGTGCCCAGGCCATGGAAGCCTGGCTGGCCAACCCGGAACTGCTGAGTGCCGATGCCGACGCCGAATACGCCGAGATCATCGAAATCGACTTGAGCGACTTGAAAGAGCCGGTCCTGTGCGCACCGAACGACCCGGACGATGCACGTCTGCTGTCCACCGTTCAGGGCGAGAAGATCGACGAAGTGTTCATCGGTTCGTGCATGACCAACATCGGCCACTTCCGCGCTGCCGGCAAGTTGCTCGACAAGGTCAAGGGCCAACTGCCGACCCGTCTGTGGCTGTCACCGCCGACCAAGATGGATGCCCATCAGCTGACCGAAGAAGGCTACT
>NZ_DJUS01000120.1:0-12189 GCF_002438365.1 Pseudomonas sp. UBA6276 | reverse complement strand
GAGAACGTGATCCTCAACCTGGCCGTCAACGCGCGCGACGCGCTGCCGGGCGGCGGGCGGCTGGTGGTGGAAACGGCCAACTGCCGGATCGCCTCTGCCGCAGACGCCGTGCGTGCCGACGTGCCCACCGGTGAGTACGTGCTGATCACCGTGGCCGACAACGGCGGCGGCATGCCACCGGAGGTCATCACCAAGGCCTTCGATCCGTTCTTCACCACCNNTCGGCCAGGGCACCGGGCTGGGCCTGTCACAGGTGTACGGCTTCGTCCGCCAATCGGCCGGGCACGTGAAGATCCATTCCTCGCTCGGCAAGGGAACGACGGTGGCGCTGTATCTCCCGCGCCGGGAGGGGGAGATCGACGCGGGTCCTTCGACAGCACCCGCGGACAGTCGCCCGCTGAGCGGTGGCCGCGAGCTGGTCCTGGTCGTGGAAGACGAACCGGGCGTGCGACAGTTTTCCATCGAGGCGCTGGGCGAACTGGGCTACCGGGTCCTTGCCGCCGACGATGCGGCCGGCGCGCTCGCGCTGCTCGAGCAGCATCCGGACATCGCGCTGCTGTTCACCGATGTGGTGATGCCGGAGGTCAACGGCCGGCAACTGGCCGACGAAGCCCTCAAACGGCGGCCCGGCCTGAAAGTGCTGTTTACCACCGGCTATAGCCGCAATGCGCTGGAACACGATGGGGTGCTGGACCCCGCAGTCCACGTGATCGGCAAGCCCTTCACGCTGGAAGATCTGGCGCTGCGGGTGCGCGCGGTGCTGGCGGAGGTGCGGTGATCCCGACGCCGGCATGCCGTGCTGGGACAGGGATCGCACGCGAATTTCAAACAATCGCTTGAAACACGCATAACTTCGTCGAACTGGACACGATCCACCAGTTCCGCCAGACTCCGCCCTTTCCTGTTGTTCGGCACCCATGGCGAAACTGCTGGTCCTGCATGGCCCCAACCTCAACCTGCTCGGCACGCGCGAGCCGGGGGTCTATGGGCACACCACGCTGGCGCAGATCGACCAGGCCCTGCTGGCCCAGGCGCAGGCCGCCGGCCATGCCCTGGAGAACCTGCAGTCCAACGCCGAGCACGTGCTGGTGGACCGCGTGCAGGCGGCCCGGGACGACGGCACCGCCTTCATCCTGATCAACCCGGCCGCGTTCACCCACACCTCGGTGGCCCTGCGCGATGCGCTGGCCGCGGTGGATGTGCCCTTCATCGAGATCCACCTGTCCAACCCGCATGCGCGCGAGCCCTTCCGCCAGCACAGCTATTTCAGCGACAAGGCGGTCGGGGTGATCTGTGGGTTCGGGGCGGACAGCTATCGCTATGCAATGGATGCAGCGCTGACCCGGCTGGCGGCCACCTCCGCGTGATGACGCTGCTGCGTGTCCTCGCCAGCGTCGCGCTGTGGGGCTGCCTGTGCGGCGCCGCTATCGCCGCTGATCGCAGCGCGGAAGGCATCGACTGCGCACAGCCGAGCGGCACAATGGAATCGGACCTGTGCGCCTCGGATGTGGCCAGCGCGGCCGATACCGAATTGAACGCGGTGTACGCCCAGGCGCGCCAGCAGTTGCGCAGCCAGGCGGCCGAAGGCGCCTGCACGCACTGCGCCGATGCGGAAAAGCAGCTGATCCTGGCCCAGCGCGCGTGGATGCAGCTGCGCGATCACGATTGCGATGCGGTCTACGCCTTCAACGCCGATGGCACCTCGCGCAATGGCGCGCAGATGCACTGCCTCACCACCCTCGCGCGCGACCGTACGCGGCAGCTGCGCGATTTCTACGAACTGCTTTGACCCGAGCGCACTGCGCTTTCCCCTCTCCACTGACATCAAGACCACAGAGGCCCCTATGGATCTCCGCAAAATCAAGAAGCTGATCGACCTGCTGGAAGAGTCGAACCTCGCCGAAATCGAAATCAAGGAAGGCGAAGAGTCCGTGCGTCTGTCGCGCGCGCCCGTCTCCGGCTACGGCATGGTGCAAGCCCAGCCGCAGATGATGATGGCCCCGGCACCGGCCCAGGCCGCCGCCCCGGCGATGCCGATGCAGTCGCCGACCGAAGCCTCCACCGGTGGCACCGCCAAGGCCGGCAACGCCCTGCCCGATGGCCACGTGCTGCGCGCGCCGATGGTCGGCACCTTCTATGCCTCGTCCTCGCCGGACAAGCCGGCCTTCGTGTCGGTCGGCCAGGCCGTCAAGGCCGGTGAAACGCTGGCGATCATCGAAGCGATGAAGATGTTCAACCCGATCGAAGCCGATGTCTCCGGCACCATCGTCGCCATCCTGGGCGAAAACGGCCAGCCGGTCGAATTCGACCAGCCGCTGTTCGTGATCGGCTAAGGATTAGTCCATGCTCGACAAAGTCGTTATTGCCAACCGAGGGGAGATCGCGCTGCGCATCCTGCGCGCGTGCCATACCCTGGGCATCCGCACGGTGGCTGTGCATTCCACGGTCGACCGCAATCTCAAGCACGTGGCCATGGCCGACGAGTCGGTCTGCATCGGTCCGGCACCGTCCTCGGAGAGCTACCTCAACATCCCGGCCCTGATCGCCGCGGCGGAAGTCACCGACGCCCAGGCCATCCACCCGGGTTACGGCTTCCTCTCGGAAAACGCCGACTTCGCCGAGCGCGTGGAAGAATCCGGCTTCATCTTCATCGGCCCCAAGGCCGACACCATCCGCCTGATGGGCGACAAGGTTTCGGCCAAGCACGCGATGATCGCCGCTGGCGTACCGACGGTACCCGGCTCCGATGGCCCGCTGCCGGAAGACGAGGAAGAAGCCCTGCGCATTGGCCGTGAAGTCGGCTACCCGGTGATCATCAAGGCCGCTGGCGGCGGCGGTGGTCGCGGCATGCGTGTGGTGCACAAGGAAGAGGACCTGATCGCCTCGGCCAAGCTGACCCGCACCGAAGCCGGTGCCGCGTTCGGCAACCCGATGGTGTACCTGGAAAAATTCCTGACCAATCCACGTCATGTGGAAGTTCAGGTGCTGTCCGACGGCCAGGGCCAGGCAATTCACCTGGGCGACCGCGACTGCTCGCTGCAGCGCCGTCACCAGAAGGTACTGGAAGAAGCACCGGCACCGGGCATCGACGAGGCTGCTCGCGAGGAAGTTCTGGCTCGCTGCGTCAAGGCGTGCATCGAAATCGGCTACCGTGGTGCTGGCACTTTCGAGTTCCTGTACGAGAACGGTCGTTTCTATTTCATCGAGATGAACACACGCGTTCAGGTGGAGCACCCGGTATCGGAGATGGTCACGGGTATCGACATCGTCAAGGAGATGCTGAGCATCGCCGCAGGCAACAAGTTGTCGTTCACCCAGGATGACGTGGTCATTCGCGGTCACTCCCTGGAGTGCCGGATCAACGCCGAAGACCCGAAGAACTTCATCCCCAGCCCCGGCACCGTCAAGCATTTCCACGCGCCGGGTGGCAACGGCGTTCGCGTCGACTCGCACCTGTACAGTGGCTATGCGGTACCGCCGAACTACGACTCGCTGATCGGCAAGCTGATCACCTGGGGCAAGGATCGCGACGAGGCCCTGGCCCGTATGCGCAATGCGCTGGACGAGATCATCGTGGACGGCATCAAGACCAACATCCCACTGCACCGTGACCTGGTGCGCGATGAAGGTTTCTGCAAAGGCGGCATCAACATTCACTACCTGGAACACAAACTGGCCAGCCAGAAGTGATTCGGTAGTCTATGTGACGTTGTCATGTGAAAAGGACCCGGCTTTCGAGCCGGGTTTTTTTTGGTCCTGACGCGCCTCCTCGCGTAAACTGGCGCGCTTGTCGCAGCGACCCTGCTGCGCCCCCCGTTTAGATCGAAGGTGCCTGCCATGCCTTGGCTGCAAGTCCGTCTGGCCATCAGCCCAGAACAAGCCGAAACCTATGAAGATGCGCTGCTGGAAGTCGGTGCCGTGTCCGTCACGTTCATGGACGCCGAAGACCAGCCGATCTTCGAACCTGAACTCAACACCACACCGCTGTGGTCGCACACCCACTTGCTGGCGCTGTTCGAAGCCGACACCGACGCCGACGCAGTATTTGCCCACTTGCAGTTGCTGACCGGCACGACGCTGCCCGAGCATCATGCCGAGGTGATCGAGGACCAGGACTGGGAACGCAGCTGGATGGACAATTTCCAGCCCATGCGCTTCGGCCGCCGCTTGTGGATCGTACCCAGCTGGCACGAAGCCCCGGAGCCTGGCGCCGTCAACTTGCTGCTGGACCCGGGCCTGGCGTTCGGCACCGGCACCCACCCCACCACGGCCCTGTGCCTGGAGTGGCTGGACGGTCAGCAATTGCAGGACACTCAGGTGCTGGACTTCGGCTGCGGCTCGGGCATCCTGGCGATCGCTGCACTGCTGCTGGGTGCGCAGCAGGCGGTCGGCACCGACATCGACGTGCAGGCCCTGGAGGCTTCGCGCGACAACGCCCAGCGCAACGGCATTGCCGACGACCGCTTCCCGGTGTATCTGCCTGCCGACTTGCCTGCACAGCAGGCAGACGTGCTGGTGGCCAACATCCTTGCCGGGCCGCTGGTCAGCCTGGCACCCCAGCTCAGCGGGCTGGTCCGGCCTGGCGGCCTGCTAGCGTTGTCCGGCATTCTCGCCGAGCAGGGCGAGGAAGTCGCCGCCGCCTACGCCCAGGACTTCGAGCTGGACCCGATCGCCAACCGTGATGGCTGGGTACGCATCAGCGGCCGTCGCCGCTGAGCCCCGACCAGCATGTTCCCCTGCCCTCCCAGGACCTGCGCATGAGCGAAAGTTTCGTCACCCAGTGCCCGCATTGCCAGAGCAGCTTCCGCGTCAACCACAGCCAGCTGAGTGTGGCACGTGGCGTGGTTCGTTGTGGCTCCTGCCTGCAGGTCTTCAACGCCGCCCGGCAGTTGCTCGAACAGAGCGCGACCCTGACCCCGGCCAACCTGCCCAGGCCGCCTGAGCTGGCGCCGCGGCCGTGGAGCAACGGTGACATCGACCTGGACCAGCTGGAACTGGGCGACGCGCCCCGAGTGGACAGCCTGAGCGCGCGCCGGGACGATGCCGAGGTGGATTCGCCAGCCTTGCCGCCGATCATCGAGCGGCAACCTGCACTGGATGACGACGAAGCAGTAGCGCCTGCGAGCCGGACCGAACCGTCGCTTTCACGCCGCGCAGACCTCGACGACACGCACATCGACGATGAACCGTCCCTGAACGGCCACGGCCGGCTGTCGGCGCTGGACGAACACAACCGGGACGAGCCACCCGCGAGCGCCTTCAACTCGCCGCGCAAGGCGCAAGCCGACCGCAGCGAACCGGCCGTGCGTGATGACGACGACCTGGCCGATCTGCTCGACGAACCGATGCAACTGGCCTGGGAGAAGCCTCGCCCGCACTGGGGCAAACGCTTGATGTGGTTGGGCCTGGCGATCGTGGCCGCCTTGGGCCTGGGCGTGCAATACGTGGTCTACCACTTCGGCGAGTTGGCTCGACAGGATCAGTATCGCCCCCTGTTCCAGGAACTGTGCCCCGTAATAGGCTGCAGCGTACCGGCCAAGGTCGATATTGCCCTGATAAAAAGCAGCAACCTGGTGGTGCGCAGCCACCCTGACTTTGTCGGAGCGCTGGTGGTGGATGCAATCATCTACAATCGCGCCGCGTTTGCGCAGCCCTTTCCCCTGCTTGAACTGCGCTTCGCCGACCTCAACGGCCAACTGATCGCCAGCCGTCGCTTCAAGCCCAGCGAATACCTCAACGGCGAGTTGGCCGGCAAGGCCGAGATGCCCCCGCAGACGCCTATCCACATTGCCCTGGACATCCTCGACCCAGGCCCTGCAGCGGTCAATTACAGCCTGAGTTTCCGCTCGCCCGAATAGCCGGATGCTTCGGTGGAGGGGCGCACTCCGCCCGTCCAAACCTGTCCGCGGGGGCAGATAACTGTTCAGATTTTATCCAAATCGATCTTTAACCCGTCATCGAGAGCGGGTATTATGCCAACCCTTTTTCGAACTCTCATGATCCGGCCCCACAACAGGGAAGTCCTATGTCGGCGGTACGCATCGGCCCATATACCTTGAACAATTCGCTGGTCCTGGCCCCCATGGCCGGGGTTACCGATCAGCCCTTTCGTCAGTTGTGCAAGCGCCTGGGCGCAGGCCTGGTGGTGTCGGAGATGGTCACCAGCGACATGAGCCTGTGGAACAGCCGCAAGTCGCGGCTGCGCATGATCCACGAAGGTGATCCCGAGCCGCGCTCGGTGCAGATCGCCGGCGGGGACGCGCAGATGCTGGCCGAGGCGGCACGGGCCAACGTCGAGGCCGGGGCGCAGATCATCGACATCAACATGGGCTGTCCGGCGAAAAAGGTGTGCAACAAGGCAGCGGGGTCTGCCTTGCTCAAGGATGAAGCGCTGGTGGCGCAGATTCTGGAGGCGGTGGTGGGGGCTGTGGATGTGCCGGTCACCCTGAAGATTCGTACGGGTTGGGACCGTTCCAACCGTAATGGCATCAGCGTTGCAAAGATTGCCGAGCAATCGGGCATCGCCGCGTTGGCGGTGCACGGTCGCACACGCGCCGACCTGTACACCGGCGAAGCCGAATACGACACCATCGCCGCGATCAAGCAGGCGGTGTCGATCCCGGTTTTTGCCAATGGCGACATCGATTCACCGCACAAAGCCCGGCAGGTATTGCAGGCGACCGGTGCCGACGGCCTGCTGATAGGGCGCGCGGCGCAGGGTCGGCCGTGGATCTTCCGGGAAATCGAGCATTACCTGCGCACCGGTGAACTGCTGCCGGCACCGCAGTTGAGTGAAGTGGAAAGCATTCTGCTGGAACATTTGCAGGCCCTGCACGCCTTCTATGGCGAGGTCATGGGCGTGCGCATCGCACGCAAGCATGTTGGCTGGTACCTGAGTACACAGCCGGGCGGGCGGGAATTTCGCAGCCATTTCAATGGGCTGCAAGAGACGCAAGAGCAATGCGCCAACGTTCGCGAGTTCTTCGGCGAACGCCATAGAAGCCTTGGTGAAAGGGACGCGAAAGAGGTGGCCGCATGACGATGATGAGCGAGACTTTAGTGAGTGGAACAACGCCTGTGAGCGACAACGTAAACCTGAAGCAGCATCTGAACACGCCGAGCGAAGAGGGCCAGACCCTGCGCGGCAGTGTCGAGAAGGCGTTGCACAACTACTTTGCGCACCTCGAAGGCGCCTCCGTCACGGACGTGTACAACCTGGTGCTGTCCGAAGTCGAAGCTCCCTTGCTCGAAAGCGTCATGAACCACGTCAAGGGCAACCAGACCAAGGCCAGTGAGATGCTGGGCCTGAATCGCGGCACCCTGCGCAAGAAACTCAAGCAATACGACCTGCTGTAACCGAAGTATTCAAACCAGAAAAGGCGACCCAGCGGTTCGCCTTTTTTGTTGACTTCTACGCTTTGAAGATGGAAATCGTGATGACCGACCAGACCACCCGCCTGCCGATCCGCCGCGCCTTGATCAGCGTTTCCGACAAGACCGGGATCGTTGAATTCGCCCGCGAACTGGAAGCCCTTGGCGTCGAGATCCTGTCCACCGGCGGTACCTTCAAGCTGCTGCGCGACAACGCCGTGGCCGCTGTGGAAGTGGCCGACTACACCGGCTTCGCCGAGATGATGGACGGCCGCGTGAAAACCCTGCATCCGAAGATCCACGGCGGCATCCTCGGCCGTCGCGGTACCGACGACGCCATCATGGCCGAACATGGCATCAAGCCGATCGATCTGGTCGCGGTCAACCTCTATCCCTTCCAGGCCACGATTTCCAAGCCCGGCTGCGACCTGCCCACCGCCATCGAGAACATCGACATCGGCGGACCGACCATGGTCCGTTCGGCCGCGAAGAACCACAAGGACGTGGCCATCGTGGTCAACGCCAGTGACTACGCACAGGTGCTGGAAAGCCTGAAAGCCGGTGGCCTGACCTACGCGCAGCGCTTCGACCTGATGCTCAAGGCTTTCGAGCATACCGCCGCGTACGATGGCATGATCGCCAACTACATGGGCACCATCGATCAGGCTGGCGAGACCCTGAGCACCGAAGGCCGCGGCGAATTCCCGCGCACTTTCAACAGCCAGTTCGTCAAGGCCCAGGAAATGCGCTACGGCGAGAACCCGCACCAGAAAGCGGCGTTCTACGTCGAGGCCCAGCCGGCCGAAGTGGGCATCGCCACCGCGACCCAGCTGCAAGGCAAGGAACTGTCCTACAACAACGTGGCCGATACCGACGCCGCGCTGGAATGCGTGAAGAGCTTCGTCAAGCCGGCCTGCGTCATCGTCAAGCATGCCAACCCGTGCGGCGTGGCCGTGTGCCCGGAGGCCGAAGGCGGTATCCGCCAGGCCTATGAGCTGGCCTACGCCACCGACACCGAATCGGCCTTCGGCGGCATCATCGCCTTCAACCGTGAACTGGATGCAGCCACGGCCAAGGCCATCGTCGAGCGTCAGTTCGTCGAAGTGATCATTGCCCCGAGCGTCAGTGAAGAAGCCCGCGCCATCGTCGCGGCCAAGGCCAACGTGCGCCTGCTGGCCTGTGGACAGTGGTCGGCCGAGCGGGCCGACGCCTGGGACTACAAGCGAGTGAACGGCGGCCTGCTGGTGCAAAGCCGCGACATTGGCATGATCGGCGCCGATGATCTGAAGGTGGTGACCCGCCGAGCGCCGAGCGAGCAGGAAATCCATGACCTGATCTTTGCCTGGAAAGTGGCCAAGTACGTCAAGTCCAACGCGATCGTGTACGCCAAGAATCGCCAGACCATCGGTGTCGGTGCCGGCCAGATGAGCCGGGTGAACTCGGCGCGCATCGCGGCAATCAAGGCTGAACACGCCGGGTTGCAGGTACAGGGCTGTGTGATGGCCTCGGACGCGTTCTTCCCGTTCCGCGATGGCCTGGACAACGCGGCCAAGGTGGGGATCACCGCGGTGATCCAGCCGGGCGGTTCGATGCGTGATGCCGAGGTGATTGCGGCGGCCGATGAAGCCGGGATCGCGATGGTTTTCACCGGCATGCGCCACTTCCGCCACTAACTTGGCGACGGCCGCATTGAAGCGGGTATCTGCCGCGTTGGAACCGGTGTCGCTGATGCTCATTGCCAATAGGCAACTGCGCTCAGCGCCACCGGTTCCGCCTTGCATCTACCCACTCCACTGCGACCTCCTGCAGTGATGTTCCACGGGTACGCCACCCCTGTAGCAGCGGCGCGAGCCGCGTCAGGCCGTTACGCGACATACCGTGAACACCCCTAGAATTCCGCTTTACCGAGGTTTTGAACCATGAACGTATTGATCATTGGCAGCGGCGGGCGCGAACATGCGCTGGCCTGGAAAGTCGCCCAGGACCCTCGGGTCGAGAAAGTTTTCGTAGCGCCTGGCAACGCCGGTACCGCTATCGAAGCCAAGTGCGAGAACGTCGCTATCGACGTGCTGGCACTGGAGCAACTGGCCGACTTCGCCGAACAGAACGTGTCCCTGACCATCGTCGGACCGGAAGTGCCGCTGGTGGCCGGCGTCGTCGATCTGTTCCGCTCGCGCAACCTGGATTGTTTCGGTCCGACCGCAGGCGCAGCCCAGCTCGAAGGCTCGAAGGCGTTCACCAAGGATTTCCTGGCGCGGCACAAGATTCCCACCGCCGACTACCAGAACTTCACCGAGATCGAGCCGGCCCTGGCCTATCTGCGTGAAAGAGGCGCGCCGATCGTGATCAAGGCCGATGGCCTGGCCGCTGGCAAGGGTGTGATCGTCGCCATGACCCTGCAAGAAGCCGAAGACGCCGTGCGCGACATGCTCGCCGGCAATGCCTTCGGTGATGCCGGCTCGCGCGTGGTCATCGAAGAGTTTCTCGATGGCGAGGAAGCCAGCTTCATCGTCATGGTAGACGGCAAGAACGTGCTGCCCATGGCCACCAGCCAGGACCACAAGCGGGTCGGCGACGGCGACAGCGGCCCGAACACCGGTGGCATGGGTGCCTACTCCCCTGCCCCGGTGGTAACTGCCGAGGTTCACCAGCGGGTCATGGATCAAGTCATCTGGCCCACCGTGCGTGGCATGGCCGAAGAAGGCAACGTCTACACCGGCTTCCTGTATGCCGGTCTGATGATCGACAAGGCCGGCAACCCCAAGGTCATCGAGTTCAACTGCCGCTTCGGTGATCCGGAAACCCAGCCGGTCATGCTGCGCCTGCAGTCGAGCCTTATTCTGCTGATCGAAGCGGCCTTCGCTCAGGCGCTGGACAAGATCGAAGCGCAATGGGACCCGCGGCCGAGCGTCGGCATCGTGCTGGCAGCCGGTGGCTACCCAGGCGACTACGGCAAAGGCGATGTGATCGGTGGCCTGGATGCAGCGGCGAACGAGCCGGGCAAGGTGTTCCATGCGGGCACCGCGCTCAAGGATGGCCAAGTCGTCACGGCAGGTGGCCGCGTGTTGTGCGCCACGGCACTGGGTGACAGCGTCGGCGCCGCCCAACGGCAGGCCTATGCGCTGGCAGCCAAGATCGATTGGTCTGGCTGCTTCTATCGTCGTGACATCGGTTACCGGGCCATTGCTCGCGAAAACGGCGAGTAAACGGTGAACGTCGAGGGCGTGACGCCCTCGACACACGTTTCACAGCGCACACGGCTATAATCAGGCATTCATCTACGAAGGGATTTCGCCTTGCGCTGGCTCAGGACTGCCATAGGATTCACCGCGGGCCTGCTGGCCCTGCTCTGTATGCTCGGTGCTCACGCAGAGTCGGCGGGCGGCTGGTCGATGCTGATGGACGAGGATGGCCGGCTGCAGTTGGGCGACGTGCGCTCCGAACGCTTCCAGAACCAGTTCTCCCCCGTGCAACTGCGCCAGGTCAACGCCGCCGGACCTAATGGCGCGCTGTGGCTGCACTACCGCCTGCCGCCGAGCGACCAGGAATTGTTGCTACGGATTTTCTGCCCCGATCTCAAGGCGCTGGATTTCTACGTGCTCGATGCCGACGCGCTCATCAGACGCGCCTCCTCGGACACCGATGTCAATACTGAAGCCCCGCTGGCCAGCAGTGATCATCTGCTGACCCTGCCGGTGAGCCAGAAGCCTCTGGACGTCTATCTGCGCATCGCTTCGGAACACCAGATTCGTCCCAGCATCGTGCTGCAATCGTCTTCCGCGGCTGCCGCCGACCAACGTGAGCCATTGCTGTTCGGTCTGCTGTTGGGCTGTGTCGCCATGCTCATCCTGCACAACCTGATGTGCTTCGCCCATCGGCGCTCCAGCAGCAGCCTGTGGCTGGCCTGCTCCCAGGCATGCCTGCTGGCATCGGCGCTGATCCTGTTCAACTTCACCGGACCCTGGGTTTCGCTCTGGCCGGGGGCGCGCACGCCGGCTGCCTACAGTGCGCTGCTGCTGGCATCGGTGACCGGGCTGCTGTTCTGCCTGCGTTTCTTTGCCGTGCGCCAACACCAGCGCTCCAACACCATCATCAAGGCCGAAGTGGCGCTGATTGCCCTGTGCGGGTTGCTGCTGCTGTTCGTCGACGGCCTGCCATTCAACTTCTTCGCCTACGGCCTGCTGGCTCTGACCAGCCTGACCATGCTGATGATCGGCGGCTGGCACTGGCTGCAAGGCTACCGCCCGGCACGCACGTTCTGCCTGGGTCTGCTGGTGTGCAACCTGGGCTGCCTGGTGGTCCTGCCAGCGCTTCTCGGCCTGACCCGTACACCTTCGCAATGGCTGATCTTTACCTTGCTCGGATTCGCCATGGTCGGCGGAGTGATCCTCAATGCCGCCCTGACCCAGCGTCTGCGCAGCATCAGTGAGGATCGCTACAGCGCCAGCCGGCAACTGGCGGCCAGCACAGCCGAGATCAACGCCAAGGCAGAATTTCTGGCCAAGCTCAGCCACGAGATTCGTACACCCATGAACGGCGTACTGGGCATGACCGAGCTGTTGCTGGGCACGCCGCTGTCGGTCAAGCAACGCGACTATGTACAGACTATCCACAGTGCCGGCAACGAGCTGCTCGGTCTGATCAACGAGATCCTGGATATTTCCAAGATCGAATCCGGACAGATCGAGCTCGACGATGTGCAGTTCGACCTGCACGCGTTGATCGAAGACTGCCTGAACATCTTCCGCGCCAAGGCTGAGCAGCAGAACATCGAACTGATCAGCTTCACCCAGCCGCAGGTGCCGCGGGTCATCAGCG
>NZ_DJUS01000003.1:0-6697 GCF_002438365.1 Pseudomonas sp. UBA6276 | reverse complement strand
CTAACTGATTCTTTTGGAGAGGCGTTGTTTTTGGGGAAACCCGCAGCCAGGCAGAGAACCACAACAACTGCTTTGAAGCAGAAGCCAGAACTGGTTGGATCACCGCGATCATCACAGCACAGCGACCAAAGCAATCCGTTTGCTCTTGCTCCCGAATAGGGAGCCACCCCCGAACCCAGGTTTGGTGGACAGGGCACTCAACAAAAACAAGAAGCCCGACAAAAAATAAAAACAGAGCACGCAACTACTTCTTGGGGAGCTTCGGCTCCCCTTGTAGTTTCCGGCTTTTGTCCTGCCGCTTGCGCCGACCGGCGCTGCCTCCTACACCATCCCTCGACTAAATGCTAGAATCCCCGCCCATCATGCGGTCGTTCTTCGTATATGGCCGAAAATCCCTTCAAACAGTGCATCCCATGCTGAAGAAGCTGTTCAAGTCTTTGAATACTCCCGCGCGTCACCCGCAGCACCGGCGCACCACGCCCGAAGTGCTCAATGCTGGTCAACACTCGCTGCAACGCAGCCAGTTCAGCCGCCACGCCGTGGGCATCGTCGAGCGCCTGCAGAGCGCGGGTTATCAGGCCTATCTGGTAGGCGGTTGCGTACGTGACCTCATGCTGGGCATCGTGCCCAAGGATTTCGATGTCGCCACCAGCGCCACGCCCGAGCAGGTCCGTGCCGAGTTCCGCAACGCGCGCGTGATCGGCCGGCGCTTCAAGCTCGTACACATCCATTTCGGCCGCGAGATCATCGAAGTCGCAACCTTCCGTGCCAATCATCCGGAAGAAGATGACGAACAGGATGTCCATCGCTCCTCGAGCAGCGAAAGCGGGCGCATCCTGCGCGACAACGTCTACGGCACCCTGGAAGACGACGCCCAGCGCCGCGACCTGACCATCAATGCCTTGTACTACGATCCGGTCAGCGAACGGATCCTGGACTACGCCAATGGCGTGCACGATGTGCGCAACCGCCTGATTCGCCTGATCGGCGATCCGACCCAGCGCTATCAGGAAGATCCGGTGCGGATGCTGCGCGCCGTGCGCTTCGCCGCCAAGCTGGACTTCGGCATCGAGAAGCACACCGCTGCGCCGATTCGCGAACTGGCGCCGATGCTGCGCGAGATACCCTCGGCACGCCTGTTCGAGGAGGTGCTCAAGCTGTTCCTGTCCGGCTACGCGGCCGATACCTTCGAGATGCTGGTCGATCTGCAACTGTTCGACTCGCTGTTCCCGGCCACCACTCAGGCTCTGGAAGACACGCCGACCTACACGCACACGCTGATCAGCGAGGCGCTGCGCAACACCGACCTGCGCATCAAGCAAGGCAAGCCGGTCACCCCAGCCTTCCTGTTCGCCGCCCTGCTCTGGCCGGCGCTGCCGGCGCGTGTGCTGCGCCTGCAAAGCCGCGGCATGCCACCGATCCCGGCGATGCAGGAGGCAGCGCACGAGCTGATTGCCGAACAGTGCCAACGCGTCGCCATTCCCAAACGTTTCACCATTCCGATCCGCGAGATCTGGGACATGCAGGAACGCCTGCCGCGGCGCAGTGGCAAGCGCGCCGACCTGTTGCTCGACAATCCACGTTTCCGCGCCGGCTACGATTTTCTGCTGCTGCGCGAAAAGGCCGGCGAAGAAACCGACGGCCTGGGCGAATGGTGGACCGACTATCAGGACTGCAACGACAGTGAACGCCGCGACATGATCGCCGACCTGGGTGGCAAGGACGAGTCAGGCGCGCCACGCAAGCGTCGTCGTACCGGCGCCAAACGCAGCAAGCGTGGCGAGGCCGACGAATAAGCATGGTGCGGGTACACATCGGTCTGGGCAGCAATCTGGACAGCCCGCAACGGCAACTGCGTGATGCCCTGCAGGCCATGGCTGGGCTGCCGAATACCCGACTGGTCGAAACTTCATCGTTCTATACCAGCGACTCACTGCTGCCCGGCCAGCCTCGCTACACCAATGCCGTGGCGGCGCTGGACACCGAGCTGGCTCCACTGACGCTGCTCGAGGCGCTACAGGCGATCGAGAGCGAACAAGGCCGTGAGCGTGGCGAGCGCTGGGGGCCGCGCACCCTGGATCTGGACATCATCACCTACGCCGATCGGGTGATCGACGAGCCTCGCCTCAAGGTGCCGCACTACCATCTGCACGCGCGCGCGTTCGTGCTGTATCCATTGGCCGAGTTGGTTGACGAGGGCTTCATGCTGGCGGACGGCCGCAGCCTGCGCGCGCTTCTGGCTGCCTGCCCGTTTGTGGGGCTGGAGAAGCTGTAGCGCCGGTGAGGCCTCTTCGCGGGCAAAGGGCTCGCCGCCCGCCCCGCTCCCACAAAGAACGTGTTGGATTGGGCTTCCGGACCTGTGGGAGTGGGCTCTGCCCGCGAAGAGGCCCTAAACCCAATTGACTTCCCCGGTCGTGCTCACGACTATAGGCGGCCCGTTGCACCCTGAGGTGCCAAACGGCGCGAAACCAACGTTTATGCGTGGGTTTCCAAACATCACGACAGATGATGTTGTGTCGACACAGCGCCAGTCCGAGGATTTTTTTCATGCCCGAAATCACCCTGACCACCCTGCAGAGCCTCAAGCTCAAGGGTGAAAAGATCACCATGCTGACCTGCTACGACGCAACGTTCGCCCACGCCGCCTGTGCGGCGGGTGTCGAAGTGTTGCTCGTGGGCGATTCGCTGGGCATGGTTTTGCAGGGGCATGACAGCACATTGCCCGTGACCGTTGCCGACATGGCCTACCATGTGGGCAGCGTTAAACGTGGCAACCAAGGCGCGTTCATCGTGGCCGACCTGCCTTTCATGGCCTATGCCACCAGCGAGCAAACGCTGGCCAACAGCGCTTTGCTGATGCAGGCCGGGGCACACATGGTCAAGCTCGAAGGGGCTGCCTGGCTCGCCGAGCCGGTCCGCCTGCTCGCCGAGCGGGGTGTTCCCGCGTGTGTCCACCTGGGCCTGACCCCACAATCGGTCAACCTGCTCGGCGGCTACAAGGTGCAGGGACGCCAGGATATCCAGGCACGCCAGATGCGTGCCGATGCCATCGCCCTGGAACAGGCCGGCGCGGCCATGCTGCTGCTCGAGTGCGTGCCTGTCGAACTGGCAGCCGACATTGCCCAGGCGGTGAAGATTCCGGTCATCGGCATCGGCGCCGGCAGCGCCGTGGATGGCCAGGTGCTGGTGCTGCACGACATGCTCGGGCTGTCGTTGAGCGGCCGCGTGCCACGCTTCGTGAAAAACTTCATGACCGGGCAGAGCGATATTCAAGGCGCCCTGCGCGCCTATGTGAACGCCGTCAAGGCGATTGATTTTCCTGCACCTGAACATGGATTCGCCTCATGAACACCGTCAAGACCGTCCGTGAACTGCGCGCCGCCGTGGCCCGCGCCCGTGGCGAAGGCAAGCGTATCGGCTTGGTGCCGACCATGGGCAACCTGCACAGCGGCCATGCGGCGCTGGTCGCCAAGGCCACCCAGCGTGTCGATTTCGTGGTGGCCAGTATCTTCGTCAACCCGTTGCAGTTCGGACCCAGCGAAGATCTGGACAAATACCCGCGTACGCTGGCTGCCGATCAGGAGCGGCTGGTGCAAGCGGGCTGCAGCCTACTGTTCGCACCTTCGGCTGCCGAGATGTACCCCGACGGCATGGCCGGGCAAACCCGTGTGAGCGTTCCGCAACTGTCCGAAGGTCTGTGCGGTACCAGCCGTCCCGGCCACTTCGAAGGCGTGGCGACGGTGGTCAGCAAGCTGTTCAACATGGTCCAGCCGGATCTGGCCGTCTTTGGTCAGAAGGACTATCAGCAACTGGCGGTCATTCGGGCGCTGGTGCGCGATCTCAACATGCCGATCCAGATCATCGGTGAGCCGACCGTGCGTGCCGAAGACGGCCTGGCGCTGTCGTCGCGCAATGGTTATCTGAGCGAAGAACAACGTGCCCAGGCACCGTTGCTGTACCAGGTGCTCAGTCAGGTGGCGGCACAGATCAGCCAGGGTCGTCGCGACTATCCGCTGCTGCTGGACCAGGCCAGGCAGGTCATTGCCCAAGCGGGCTTCGTGCCCGAGTACCTGGAAGTACGCCACGCACTGACCCTGCGGCCGGCCACTGCCGATGACCGCGATCTGGTCATTCTGGTCGCGGCTAACCTGGGTACCACGCGATTGATCGACAACCTGCACCTGGACCTCGATCACGACCCTCAGCACGGCTGAGCCACGACGGCTCGAAAGTCGTTCACGCATCGTCCACTAGGCGCAGACAGAACGCGCGCGGCGGTTTAAGGTGGTGCAGCGTCCGAACCGTGCATTGGCAGCCGATCAGCGGCCCCGCAATGACCCTGGCCGCCTGTTGGATCTTTTGATGCAACAGGCACGCAACCGGCCGAGCGTTCCAATGTCCAAAGGCAGTTCAAGAAAAAGGAAATTTGCAGCGATGGCGTACTACCGAACCCCGCACGACGTGACTACCCTGCCCGCTTGGCAGGCGCTAACCCAGCACCGCGCTGCCATGCAAGACTTCAGCATGCGCGATGCCTTCAACGCCGACCCTCAGCGTTTCGAGCATTTCTCCCTGAGCGCCTGCGGCCTGTTCCTCGACTATTCGAAAAACCTGATCGACACGCAGACCCGCGACCTGCTGGTAGAGCTGGCCAACGAAGTGGATCTGCAAGGCGCCATCAAGGCTATGTTCGCCGGCGAGCTGCTCAATGCTTCCGAAGGTCGCCCGGCTCTGCACACCGCGCTGCGCCGTCCGGTAGGCGACAAGCTCAACGTCAATGGCGTCAACGTGATGCCGGACGTGCACAAGGTTCTCAACCAGATCACCGAGCTGGTCACGCGCATCCATGATGGCCTGTGGCGCGGCTATACCGAGAAGCCGATCACCGACGTGGTGAACATCGGTATCGGCGGCTCCTTCCTCGGCCCTGAGCTGGTCTCCGAAGCCCTCTTGCCGTACGCGCAGAAAGGCGTGCGCTGTCACTACCTGGCCAACATCGACGGCAGCGAATTCCACGAGCTGTCGGCCAAGCTGCGTGCCGAGACGACCCTGTTCATCGTTTCCTCCAAGTCGTTCAGCACCCTGGAAACCTTGAAGAACGCCCAGGCCGCGCGGGGCTGGTACCTGGCACAGGGTGGTTCGGAAGCCGAGCTGTACCGTCACTTCATCGCCGTGTCGAGCAACAATGCCGCCGCTGTGGAGTTCGGTATCCGCGAGGAAAACATCTTCCCGATGTGGGACTGGGTGGGTGGGCGCTATTCGCTGTGGTCGGCCATCGGTTTGCCGATCGCCATGTCGATCGGCATGGCCAACTTCAAGGAGCTGTTGTCGGGCGCCTACACCATGGACCAGCATTTCCAGTCGGCACCGTTCGAACAGAACATGCCGGTGCTGCTGGCCCTGCTGGGCGTGTGGTACGGCAACTTCTGGGATGCCAAGAGCCACGCGATCCTGCCGTACGACCACTACCTGCGCAACATCACCAAGCACTTGCAGCAATTGGATATGGAATCCAACGGCAAGAGCGTACGCCAGGACGGCACGCCGGTGAATATCGATACCGGCCCGGTCATCTGGGGCGGCGTCGGCTGCAACGGTCAGCATGCGTATCACCAGCTGCTGCATCAAGGCACTCACATGATCCCGGCCGACTTCATCGTCCCGGTGGTCAGCTTCAACCCGGTTGCCGACCACCATCAGTGGCTGTTCGCCAACTGCCTATCGCAGAGCCAGGCGCTGATGCTGGGCAAGAGCCGCAGCGAGTCGGAAGCCGAACTGCGCGAACGCGGCATGGCCGAGGAAGACGTGCAGAAGCTGGCGCCGCACAAGGTCATTCCCGGCAACCGTCCGAGCAACACCCTGGTGGTCGAGCGCATCAGCCCACGTCGCCTGGGCGCGCTGGTTGCAATGTATGAGCACAAAGTGTTCGTGCAGAGCGTGCTGTGGGGCATCAATGCCTTCGATCAGTGGGGCGTGGAACTGGGCAAGGAACTGGGCAAGGGTGTCTACCAGCGTCTGATCGGTGAAAACGAAACGACTGCCGAGGATGCCTCGACCCAAGGCTTGATCAACTACTTCCGCGGCCGTCACCGCGGCTGACCCTCACTCGGTCGCGACGCTGCTGGCCAGCGCCGCGACCGTGCGATCCCTCGCGGCACCGGGCAATTGAGGTAGAATTGCCACCCTCCTTTTTTCGTCAGGCGCCGTGCATGCCCGCTTTGATCCAGGCGCTGCGCGCCGCCCTCGACGCTCGTTCGTCATTGCTCGACTCATTGCATGAACAGGGTACCGATTGCTATCGACTGTTCCACGGCAGCCAGGAAGGGGCCAGTGGCCTGACCGTCGACCGCTATGGCGCACAGTTGCTGGTGCAAAGCTTCCACCAGACGCTGGAGCGCGAAGACCTGTTGGCCGTGCACGGTGCGGTCGAGCAGCATCTGCAGACGCCGCTACTGCTGGTGTACAACGACCGGTCACGGGGCAATTCGCGGATCGATCGGGAAGACTCGGTGTATCGCGCCGAAGACGCCGCACTGGTCGACCTGGTTGGACGTGAATGGGGCCTGAACTATCGCGTGCGTGGCCGTCATCCTGGCCAGGACCCGTTGCTGTTTCTCGACCTGCGCAATGCGCGTGGCTGGGTCAAGCAGCACAGTGCCGGCAAAAGCGTGTTGAACCTGTTCGCCTACACCTGCGG
>NZ_DJUS01000138.1:0-6927 GCF_002438365.1 Pseudomonas sp. UBA6276 | reverse complement strand
CACAGAAAAGCTGCTCCCACAGAAAAGCTGCTCCCACAGGAAGGCTGAGTCCACAGGACGGCTGCTCCCACAGAAAGGCTGCTCCCACAGAAAGGCTGCTCCCACAGAAAGGCTGCTCCCACAGAAAGGCTGAGCCCATAATGAGCAGGTTTCACAGAAAGCGCTTCTCCTGAAGCGCCCCCGTGTTCATGGAAGCTCGAGGGCGGCCGATACACCCCGTATCAGCTGCGCAGTACTCTTCTCCAGGCCATCCATGCTCAAGTCCAGCTTCACTTCTCCTGCCTCGCCTGCCCAGCCAGCGAGCAGCACTTCCCTGGCACAGGCGTCGTTGGTCACGTTCTGTGCCAGCCTTGCCGTGGTCTTCGCGCTGGCGGTCTCGCTGTCACTGTATTTCGCCCACGGCCTGGATCGTGCAGAGCAGGCCCAAGGGCAGTCACTGATACAGAAAAGCATCGAGGCCGAACGCCGGCTCCTGCAACTGACCATCAAGGATTACTCGTTCTGGGGTGAGGCGTATCGGCATCTGCACCTTAAGGTCGACATGGAGTGGGCCTTCGTGCGAGAGAACTTCGGCCCCGCGCTGTACGATGATTTTGGCTATGAAGCGGCTTTTGTCATCGGCCCGAGCGGCCGCTCCGTCTATGCGGTGATCGAAGGCCGCTACGAGACCGTGGCAGCGGCGCAGTGGCTGGGACGCTCTGTCGATGAGTGGGTGGCCGAAGCCCGCGCGCTCGCCGATGACGAAAAGGTCTTCACAACACTGACCAGCCTGGCCGGCACGCCGGCGCTGGTCGTGGCAGCAGCCATCACGCCCAGTACCGACCCTACCGTGCAGGCCGACGACCGGCCGCCATCGGTCATGCTCGTGGTCAACCGACTCGATCCGCGGCGCCTCGAAGAGCTGGGCGCCAACATGGGTTTGCGCGGAGTACGCCTGGGCCGGGCCGATGACCCTGCGGTCGCTCACGCAGAACTGACGGGCGAGCACGGTACGCACTTCGATCTGCAGTGGGATGCCACCCGGCCCGGGCGGCAGATGATCATTGTGGTGCTGCCGCTGATCATTCTGGCGACGCTGATCATTTTCGGCATGACCTGGGTCATGTTGCGCCGCAATACCCGCGCGGCCCGAGCCTTGGACAGCAGTCACGAACTGCTGCGCACCAGCCAGGCAGCGCTGACGCTGAGCGAGTCACGCTTTCGCGATGTCGCCGAGGCCAGCTCCGACTGGATCTGGGAGGCCGACTGCGAGGGGCGCCTCACTTACCTGTCCGACCGTTTCGAAGCTGTCACCGGGCTGGACAAGGCGCAGTGGTTGGGAACTTCGCTGGACCAACTCGTGGACCTGCCCGACGGCACCTTGCTGGACCGGCTGCGCAGCAATGTCGGGCAGAGCAACCTGGTCACCGAATGCAGCTATGTCGACAAGCACCTGCAGCAACGCACAGCCAGGATCGCCGCACGCACCAGCGGTACCCAAGGGTTTCGCGGCACCGCCACCGACGTTACCGAGGAGATCGAGGCCCGGCGACGGGTCGAATACCTTTCGCGCCACGACGTGCTCACCGGCCTGCCCAATCGCAGTCAGTTGCGCGACTATCTGGAAAGCCGCCTCGAAAATGCCCTGGCTGCCAGCCAGCCGTTGGTGATGCTGACCATCGACCTGGATCGCTTCAAGCCCGTCAACGATCTGCTCGGACACGCCACCGGCGACCTCGTGCTGCACGAAATCGGTGCCCGCATCAGGCAGTGCGTGCGCAGCCAGGACATCGTCGCCCGGGTTGGCGGTGACGAATTCGTCATGGTCGTGTCGGGCATGGTCGGGCATCAGGAGATCGAAGCCTTATGCCGACGGCTGATCGACTTGATCGAGCAAGTGATCGATGTCGACGAGCAGGAGATTCATGTCAGCGCTAGCATTGGCATCGCCGTGTCTCCGGGGGATGCCGCACATGCGCCCGAACTGTTGCGCTATTCCGACATCGCGCTGTATGAGGCCAAGGCCAGCGGGCGCGGTACATGGCGTTTCTATGATGGTGACATGAACGCGCGAATCGTCGAGCGTCGCCGCCTGGAAGGCGATCTACGCTATGCGATCAAGCATGGTGAGTTGCGTCTGGAATACCAGCCGCGCTTTCGCATCGCCGACGGGCGCATGGTCGGCGCCGAGGCCCTGGTACGCTGGCAACACCCTCAGCGCGGACTGCTGGCGCCCGATGCGTTCATACCCATCGCCGAGGAGGTGGGATTGATCACTGCCGTGGGCGAATGGGTGATGGACGCCGCCTGCAGGCAGGCTAGCCAATGGCCCGAAACACTGTTCGTGTCGGTCAACGTGTCGTCCAGAGAGTTTCAGAGCGGGCAGTTGGTCGAGCGGGTCAAGGCGGCATTGCAGCGCTCTGGGCTGGCCGCGAACAGGCTCGAACTGGAGGTCACCGAAAGCGTCATGCTGGAAGATGCCGACAATGCCCTGATACTGATGCGCAGCCTCAAGGCACTGGGCGTGCGCCTGACCATGGATGATTTCGGTACCGGCTACTCATCGTTGAGCTATCTGCGTTCCTTCCCCTTCGATGGGCTCAAGATCGATCGCAGCTTCGTCAGCCGGCTCGGCGAGAGCCAGACGGACCTAGCCATCATTGAGGCCGTGATCGGCCTGGGCCGGGCCTTGTCGCTGACGGTAACCGCCGAAGGTGTGGAAACCCTGGAACATCTCAAGTTGCTCGACTCCGTGGCCTGCGACGAAGGCCAGGGCTACTACCTGAGCCGCCCGCTCGAGGGTGCCAGCTTCGATGCGCTGCTGCGTTCCATCAGTTTGCCAACGGGCTGAGCCGGTCATTCAAGAAGCACAGAAGCGAGCCGATAGCACGGCGGTATCCGTTGACGCGCTTCTTCTCTCCTGCCGGTATTCAACCCTTGATCAAACACCTGAAATTCAGCCATAAAATCCTGCTGGCCGCCGCTCTGGTCGTGACGGCGGCCCTGGCCGCCTTCGCCGGCTTCAATGCCTACCTGCAACGCCAGGCCATCGACCAGAGCCTGCGTGCGTCGCTGACCGAAACCGGTCGAGTGACGGCCGGCAACGTTGCCTATTGGCTCGACGCGCGCATCAAGCTGATCGACAGCCAGGCTCAGGTCCTGGCCCGCGATCGCAGCGCAGAAGGCCTGACCGGCCTGCTCGAGCAGAAGCTGTACACCGACAACTTCGACCTCACCTACCTGGGTGAGGTCGATGGCACCTACACCAAGCGTCCCCACGGCCCGTTGCCGGCCGGCTACGATCCTCGCCAGCGGCCGTGGTATGCGGCGGCGACCAAGGCCGGTGGCATGATCGTGACCGAACCCTATATGTCGGCCTCGTCGAAAAAGCTGGGCATCACCATCGCCACACCGCTGATGCGCGATGGCCGACTGGCCGGTGTGGTCGGCGGCGATCTGGACCTGTCGACACTGGTCACCATCATCAGCTCGCTCAACGCCGGCGGCCTGGGCGAAGCCTTCCTGGTGGATGCGGAAGGCAAGATTCTGGTCAGCAGTCATCCCGAACAGGTGCTCAAGCGCCTGCCCGAGGTGTTCACTGAAGGCACGCCGAACCTAGCACCGGGTTTCAGTTCGGTGCCGCAGAATGGCACGCAGCGGCTGGTCAGCTTCACGCCTGTGGAAGGGCTGCCGTCGGTGAAATGGTACCTGGGGCTGTCGATCGACGAGGCCAAGGCCTATGCGCCGGTGACCCGGGCGCGCAATCTGGCGATCATCGCCACGGTGGTGGCAGTGGTCGCGATCATCGCCTTGCTCGGATTGCTGATCCAGATCCTGCTGCGACCGCTGCGCGAGCTCACTCGCGCGATGGACGACATCGCCGAGGGCGAAGGCGATCTGACCCGGCGTCTGCCGGTGGAGGCACGCGACGAGTTCGGCGCGCTGGCCACGGCGTTCAATTCGTTCGTGGCACGTGTCCATGGCTCGATTCGCGATGTCGCGCACAGCACCCAGCAGTTGACCCAAGGCACGCGTCGGGTGCTGGAGTCTTCACAGTCGTCGATGCAGCAGTCCGACGTGCAGGCGCAGCGCACCCAGAGCGTGGCGGCGGCGATCAACCAGTTGGGCGCCGCTGCCGAAGAGATCGCGCGCAACGCCGCGCATGCGTCGGGGCAGGCCAGCGATGCCCGTGTGCAGAGCCAGGAAGGTCGCAGCGTGCTGGGTGAGGCCCTGCAGGCGATGCAGGCGCTGTCGCAGAAGATCGGCAGCAGCTGCGAGCACATCGATGCGCTGGACGGCAAGGCGGCCAATATTGGCCAGATTCTCGACGTGATTCGGGGTATTTCCGAACAGACCAATCTGCTGGCGCTCAATGCCGCCATCGAAGCGGCGCGCGCCGGTGAGGCCGGGCGTGGGTTTGCCGTGGTGGCCGACGAGGTGCGCTCCCTTGCCAGCCGTACGCAGAGCTCGGCGCAGCAGATTCAGCAGATGATCGAGGAGCTGCAGGGCGGCTCGCGCGATGCCGTGGCGTTGATGCAGGAAAGCCAGCGGCAGAGTGCCCACAGCATGGTAGTCGCCGAGCAGGCCGGCGTGCGCCTGACCACCGTGACCGAGCGCATCGGCGAAATCGACGGCCAGAACCAGTCCGTGGCCACGGCGACCGAAGAGCAGACGGCGGTGGTCGAGACGTTGAACCTGGACATCAGCGAGATCAACCTGCTCAACCAGCAGGGCGTCAGTAACCTGGAAGCCACCCTGAGCGCCTGTACGGCGCTGGAGCAGGAAGCCGCACGATTGCAGCAGCTGGTGGGTGGGTTCCGCATCTGATCCGCCAGGTATTGCGCGGTGCGGCCGGACGCGGCTTGCGCCGCTGCTACAGGGATTGTGCGTGCCTTGGGGGCGGCATGCGTTCCGGCAGGTATTGCGCGGTGCGGCCGGACGCGGCTTGCGCCGCTGCTACAGGGGTTGTGCGTGCCTTGGGGGCGGCATGCGTTCCGGCAGGTATTGCGCGGTGTGGCCGGACGCGGCTCGGGGGCGGCATGCGCGTTCCGCACATGCGCGTGACGCGTCTGGGAGGGCATACGAAATTCCTGTAGCAGCGGCGCGAGCCGCGTCCGGGGGCGCTGCGGATGTGTGGATGGGATGCGGTGGGTTATGGGCGGCGACCGTGCAGGCGCTCCAGCGTTTGCAATTGCACCCGCAACGGATGATAGGGCGCCCGTGAGCCTTCACCGTCGGGTGCGCCGTACACGCCGGCGGGGCAGTAGCGGCCATCGTCCCAACCGGGATAGTCCAGGAACGGATACCAGCACAGCCCCTGCACATCGACACCACGCGCAATCGCCAGCGTCAGTTGTTCACCCACGTATTCCAGCCACGGCCCTCGCGCATCCGCCTCGGCGCCGGTTTCGGCCAAGAGGATGGGGCGGCCATAACGCCGATTCAGTTCAGCCAGCAATCCCGCCAGCGGGCGGAACTCGGGATGCCCCAGCAGGATCCGTTCGCCGTTCTGTCGCCACTGGTTCTGCGGGTAGAAATTGGCCCCGATGATGTCCAGATACCCCTCGCAGCCGCCCAACCCCTGCCACTGGCGACCGGCGAGCATGTCCCAGGCCTGGAACTGCGCCAGCCGATGACCCTCGGCGCGCTCCTGATCCACGGCGCGCGGTGAATCGGGCACGATGTGAATCAATGGATCGCACTGCACGAAGCGCGCCTGGGGCGCGTGCGTACGAATCGCCTCGATGGCCTCGATGCTGGCCCGCACCAACTGGTGCTTGAGCTCCAGCCCACGACCATGGGCGCCAGGGTTGAAATAGCCGACGTCGCCGCCGGCCCAGCTCCAGAACGACATCTCGTTGACCGGGGAGCAAAAGGGCACCTCGAAACCCTCATCGACCATCAGCCGCGCTGCGGCACCAGCAAAGCGGGCAAAGCGCTCGACGAATTCCGGCCGCCAGATGTCCAGTCCGTCTGGGTAGCCGTAATGACAGAAATCCCACACCACTTGCAGATTGCACTCACGCGCCGCGCGCAGCAGGGGTAGAAAACTGCTCCAGTCGTAGTGCCCGGAACGCCGTTCGATCTCGTGCCAGCGCAGGCCATCCCGGGCGCAGCCGATACCATCGGCCCGCAACTGGCGATAATCTTCAGCCGCCCAGCGCTGATGCCCGGTGCTGACCTGCACATCCACTCGTTCGCCATCGCGCCGCCGCTGAGCGGCGCATTCGTAACCGGCCATGATGAACGTGTCGAACAGGCCACACGCGCTCAAGCGCCGCGCTCGTCGAGCAGTTCCACGGCAGCCGTCGCACCGGGGACGGGCGCACCCGCCTGCTCGATTCGCTGGTACAGCGCCAGCGCCTGACCGACTACCTGATCCATGTTGTAGTACTTGTAGGTGCCCAGTCGCCCGAGAAAGGTGACCCCCGGCGTTTCGTCCGCCAGCGCCTTGTAGCGTTGATACAGCGCGGCGTTTTCGGCCCGTGGGATGGGGTAGTAGGGGTCGCCTTCGGCGCACGGGTACTCGTAGGTGATGCTGGTCTGCGGGTGTTGCTGCCCGGTCAGGTGCTTGTATTCGGTGATCCGTGTGTAGGGCACCGCTTCGTCCGGGTAATTGACCACGGCCACCGCTTGCAGCTGGGGTTGCTGCAACGTCTTGTGCTCGAAGCGCAGCGAACGGTAGGGCAGGCGGCCCAGACGGAAGCCGAAATACTCATCCACCGGGCCGCAGTAGATCAGCTGGGCGTAGGACAGCTGCTCGCGAACCTGGGCGAAATCGGTGTCCAGCAGCACGTCGATACGCGGGTGGTCGAGCATGTTCTCGAACATGCGGGTGTAACCGTCCAGCGGCATGGCCTGGAAGCTGTCGGTGAAGTAGCGGTCATCCTCGTTGGTGCGCGTGGGGATGCGCGAGGTCACCGACTTGTCCAGCTGCGACGGGTCCAG
>NZ_DJUS01000006.1:9054-14240 GCF_002438365.1 Pseudomonas sp. UBA6276 | reverse complement strand
TAGATATCGTCCTCGACGATCTGGATATCGAAGTCCGAAGACAGTCGCAACAGCTGCTTCATGCGCTCCTCGGGCATGGTCCCGCCCAGTGGATTGCTCAAGCGCGGCGTCAGCACCAACGCCTTGATCGACCACTGATTGGCGGCTAGCTGCAGCGCCTCCAGGCTGATACCCGTCGACGGATCGCTGGGGATCTCGATCACCTTGAGCCCGAGCAAGTCCGCCAGTTGCAGCAAACCGTAATAGGTAGGCGACTCGGCCGCAATCAGGTCTCCAGGCCGGGTGAGCACGCGCAGGCTCATCTGCAACGCGTCGACGCAACCGTGAGTGATGACGATCTCCGAAGGATCGACCACCACGCCAGCATCGCGCATGCGGATCGCCACCTGCCGGCGCAGCGGCTCGAAGCCTGGGCTGAACATGTAACTGAACGCACGTGGACTCTGGAATCGGGTGACCTTGGCCAATTGCTGGTGCAATGCCCGTACCGGCAGAAACTCGACGTGGGGCACCGCGGCGCCCAACGGAAACACGCCCTCGCGCCGGGACTCGTCGAGCACCTGCTGGATGATGCTGCTGCGTGTGACCAACCCCGGCCGCTCCACCCGTGCAATGTCAGGCGTCGGCGCCGTCAGCGCGGGCGTCTGGTGCACGTAGTAGCCAGACTGTGGCCGCGCGCGGATCAACCCCTGGTCCTCGAGGTTGGCGTAGGCCTGCAACACCGTGGCGTGGCTGACATTGAGCTGCGCGCTCATCTTGCGTACCGAAGGCACACGCTCACCTGGCTGATAGACACCTCGACGGATGTCATCAGCCAACTG
The DNA here is from genome assembly GCF_002438365.1 of Pseudomonas sp. UBA6276. Lineage (NCBI taxonomy): Bacteria > Pseudomonadati > Pseudomonadota > Gammaproteobacteria > Pseudomonadales > Pseudomonadaceae > Pseudomonas > Pseudomonas sp. UBA6276. The sequence continues at coordinate 13,419 of NZ_DJUS01000006.1, read as the reverse complement.
TTGGGCAATACGCTGGTAGAGCAAGAGGTTGGTCATGGCGGGATCTCAGATGTGCCACTGGACCCCTACAGATGCAAACTGTACGGGGACAGCTGGCAGAATAGCAGAGCTGATCCTGCAACTGCACTGTCCAGATTCACCTCTCCATCAACCGCGCGGCAACGCCATTTCCCCTTTTGCGTTGGAAAAGACGATCTCGACCCGACGGTTCTGCGCCCTGCCCCGCTCCGAAGCGTTTGCATCCACAGGATAGGCGTCGCCATAACCCTGTACCTGAATACGCGACTCATCGATGCCCAAGTCAACCAGCGTGTCGGCTACCGACTGCGCTCGGTCGGTCGACAGCTGCAGGTTGAAGGCTTTTTCACCAGTGTTATCGGTGTAGCCTTCGATACGCACCACGCGCTTGGGATTGAGTTGCAGGAACTGCACGAGCTTGAGGATCGTACGGTTGGCCTGTGGCTTGAGCTGCGCTTCCCCCGTATCGAACAGCACGTCACCCAGTGTCATCACCAGCCCGCGGTCGGCCTCGACATTGGCCAACGCCAGAATCTGCTCTTCCAGCCACTTGCCCTGCTGCTGCACGCTTTCCAGCTTGGAGTCACGCAACGCCAGTTGCAGGCGCTGCTGGTCCATCTGTAGCTTGGTCAGGCGCTGCTGATTGAGCATCTGCTGACTGCGCTCCCGGGCGATCTCGCTGTAGCGCTGGCTCAGGTAGGCATAATGCTGAGCGTCGCTGCCCGTGCCCCAATAGCTGGCGAGCCGCTCGGCGCGGGCCAGCGATTCGCCAGCCCGGATGACATCCTTGGGCGCGCTGCGCAGCACGTTGGAATCATCACGAACCGCCTGAAAGGCAACCTCGGCACGCTGGACGGCCTCGCTATTGGCGCGCTGACCGGTACAGCCTACCGTCACCAAACCGGCCGCCAGCACCAGGCCTATGCGCATTCCCGTCAACTGCTTCACTGCATGTCTCCCAATTGTTTACGCAGGCGCTGGATGCGAGCCTCCAGCACCTTGATCTGCTCCTGCCCCTTGGCAGTCAACAATTGATCTTCCGCAAGACGTGCGTCCAACTCGGCCTGTTCGGCGTTGAGCCGGGCGCTCTTGTAGTTTTCATCGACCATTTGCGCACGCGCCTGGGCAAGTTTGTCGACCGCCATCTTCATGGCCTCGTTGTCGTCTGTGGCGCCAACGGCGCGGGCCTGCTCGACGGTCTGGTCAGCCAGACGCAATTGCTGCGTAGGCGCCGGGTCGTTGGCGCAACCGGCAAGCAGCGCAAGCATCGCGCCTGCGGTCATCGTTTGAATGTTCACGAAAGATTCCTACTGTGGAAGTGCTGCAGGCTTGAGCGATTGCTGGACTTTCCAACGCTCGACATTGCGGGAAAACACCTCGGGAGGTATGCCTGAAGCGGTCAATTCTGTCATTTTTTTCGCCAGCTGTCCGCGCAGCCAGGGATCGTTGCACGCGGAGTCGTGAGACAACGCCAGGTACAACCCCGGCCGGTCGACGGGCAGCTCACTGCTTTGCAGTCGATCGCCCAGGCCCTGTGCCTGAGCCATGGCCGCACCGGAATAGCGTCCGGCGATCACGTATTCGACCTGGCCAAGCACCAGCTTGTCGAAGGCCTGAATCAGATTGTCCGTACTGACCAGCTTCAGATGCTCGGCGGCCAGTGTGGCGAATGCCTGGGTGGGTCGCGCCTTGGCCGAGATCGCCCCGGCGTGGCCGTGAAGATCGGCAAGACTGCGGTAAGTCAGCGGCGTCGATCGCAGGGTCCACACCAGGTAATCGTTCGGGACCAGGGCAGGATGCACATAATCCAGGGATTCAAGCTCGCTGACGTTCAGGGGTGCATCCACCAGCAAGTCCATTCGCCCACTGCGCACCTCTTCCAGCGCCTGTGAACGCTTGCCGGCATAAAGAATGTCGACCTTGACGCCGATCTGGGTCGCCACCTGCTGCAACAGCTCGGCGTTGACGCCGATCAGGCGCTCCGGGTCCTGTGGATCCCGCCATAGATAGGGCGGCGCGTCGGGGCTGCCACTGGCAACCAGTCGCTCGCACTTGCCCGCCCCCTGCGCTGCCAGCGGTAGCAACGCCGCGACCATGCAAAAGCCCGCGCGGCGAAGTCTGCCTTGTCTGGTCATGCTCAACCTCTCCAGCCCATGTCACACGCAAATTCAGATGCAAAAAAGCCCGGTCCCCGCCCGCTGCCCTGTGGGCAACGGATGGCGACCAGGCTTGACTCGACCGCAGCGCGAAGCGCTGGATCAGACCAGCTTTTCCAGCTCGGGAACGGCTTCGAACAAGTCAGCGACCAGGCCATAGTCGGCCACCTGGAAGATCGGCGCCTCTTCGTCCTTGTTGATCGCAACGATCACCTTGGAGTCCTTCATGCCAGCCAGATGCTGGATGGCGCCGGAAATGCCTACCGCGATATACAACTGCGGCGCAACGATCTTGCCGGTCTGGCCGACCTGCATGTCGTTGGGCACGAAGCCGGCGTCCACCGCTGCACGCGACGCACCCACGGCAGCACCCAGCTTGTCGGCCAGGGTGTAGAGGTGCTTGAAGTTGTCGCCGTTCTGCATGCCACGGCCGCCGGAGACGACGATCTTCGCCGCGGTCAGCTCGGGACGATCGGACTTGGCCAGCTCTTCGCCAACGAAGCTCGATTTGCCGGTATCGTGAGCTGCACCCACCGCTTCGACAGTCGCTGAACCGCCTTCGGCAGCCACGGCGTCGAAACCGGTGGCACGCACGGTGATGACCTTGATCGCAGCGCTCGATTGCACAGTGGCAATGGCGTTGCCGGCGTAGATCGGACGTTTGAAGGTGTCCGGCGACTCGACCGAGATGATCTCGGATATCTGGTCGACGTCCAGCACAGCGGCAACGCGCGGCAGGATGTTCTTGCCGTTGGCGGTCGCAGCGGACAGCACGTGGCTGTAGCCTGAGGCCAGCTCGACGATCAGCGGTGCCACGTTTTCAGGCAACTGGTGCGCGTAGGCGGCATTGTCCGCCACCAGCACCTTGCTCACGCCCGCGATCTTCGCGGCGGCTTGCGCAACGCTGTCGACCTGCACGCCGGCGACCAGCACGTGAATGTCGCCGCCGATCTTCTGCGCGGCAGCCACGGTGTTCAGGGTCGAAGGTGCAACGCCAGTGTTCACCTGACCTTCGGTTACATAATCGGCGATAACCAGGATAGTCATTCAGATTACCTTCGCTTCGTTTTTCAGTTTTTCGACCAGTTCGGCCACCGACTTGACCTTGACACCGGCACTGCGGGTCGCTGGCGCCTCGACCTTGAGGGTCTTGTTGGTGGAGGTCAACGACACGCCGAGCGCCTCGGGCGTGAGCGATTCGAGCGGCTTCTTCTTGGCCTTCATGATGTTGGGCAGGGAAGCGTAGCGCGGCTCATTCAGACGCAGGTCGGTGGTGACGATGGCCGGCAGGGTCAGGCCAACGGTCTGCAGACCGTCATCGACTTCACGGGTGACATTGAGCTTGTCGCCCGCCACTTCGACCTTCGACGCGAAGGTGCCCTGGGCATAGCCGCTCAGCGCTGCCAGCATCTGGCCAGTCTGGTTGTTGTCGCTATCGATCGCCTGCTTGCCCAGGATCACCAACTGCGGCTGTTCCTTGTCGACCACCGCCTTGAGCAGCTTGGCCACTGCCAGGGCGTTCAGTTCCTCGGCGTGCTCGACCAGGATGGCGCGGTCGGCGCCCAGGGCCAGCGCGGTGCGCAGTTGCTCCTGAGCGGTGGCCGGGCCGATGGTGACCACGACGATTTCGCTGGCGATGCCTTTCTCTTTCAGGCGGACGGCTTCTTCAACAGCGATTTCGCAGAACGGGTTCATCGACATCTTGACGTTGGCAAGATCAACGCCTGAGTTATCCGCCTTGACGCGAACCTTGACGTTGTAATCGACCACTCGTTTGACAGCTACAAGAACCTTCATGGATTCCTCGTTACTCTCCGGTGAAAAGAATGTCGCCCAGGCAGACCGGACGATGACGTGGGCGCAAGGGCACCATTGAAACGTTTGCAGCATTGCGTAGTGCTGGCAAAAACCTGATTTTTCAAGACCTTGTCCAACAAAACGGGGCAGCCTTCAACAAGTATGACGTGTAAACTCGACCCGATGGGCGTTCGACATGGATGAATGACCCGTGCCGGGGTCGAGATTCGAGGCATCCTGTACTGCACGCAGGCGCTGCATCGAACATGAAGCTGGCCGTATCTTGACCGCTGAGCCCTGACCGGTCAATACGCGGAACTCACCGGTCACGCCCCCTGGCCACCTTGATTTTACTGGGCTGGAGCAGATTCAAACAAACGTTTGTATTGGACCG
>NZ_DJUS01000006.1:0-8938 GCF_002438365.1 Pseudomonas sp. UBA6276 | reverse complement strand
GCGAATACATGGAATTCGACGTCGTCGTCGTCGGCGCAGGCCCAGCAGGCCTGTCCGCCGCATGCCGACTGAAGCAGAAAGCCGCCGACGCCGGACAGGAAATCAGCGTCTGCGTGGTTGAAAAAGGCTCCGAGGTCGGTGCTCACATCCTTTCCGGTGCCGTCTTCGAACCGCGGGCGCTCACCGAGCTGTTCCCGGACTGGAAAGCCTTGGGTGCGCCCCTGAACACGCCCGTCACCCGCGACGACATCTTCATCCTGAAGAATGCCGAGAGTGGCACGAAGATCCCCGACGCCTTCGTGCCCAAGACCATGCACAACGAAGGCAACTACATCATCTCCCTGGGCAATCTGTGCCGCTGGCTCGCCCAGCAGGCTGAAAACCTGGGTGTCGAGATCTACCCTGGATTTGCCGCACAAGAAGCGCTGATCGACGAAACGGGCGTTGTGCGCGGCATCGTCACCGGCGACCTGGGCGTGGATCGCGAAGGCAAGCCTAAAGAAGGGCTGTATACCCCAGGCATGGAACTGCGCGGCAAATACACCCTGTTCGCCGAAGGCTGCCGCGGGCACATCGGCAAGCAACTGATCGAACGTTTCAAACTGGACAGCGATGCCGACGCGCAGCATTACGGGATCGGCTTGAAAGAGATCTGGGACATCGATCCTGCCAAGCACCAGCCGGGGCTGGTGGTCCACACCGCCGGCTGGCCGCTGGAAGTCATGGGTACCGAGAACACCGGCGGCTCGTTCCTCTATCACCTGGAAAACAATCAGGTGGTGGTCGGCCTCATCGTCGACTTGTCCTACGCCAACCCGTTCCTGTCGCCTTTCGACGAGTTCCAGCGACTCAAGCACCATCCGGTCCTCAAGCAGTACCTGGAAGGCGGCAAGCGCGTCAGCTACGGCGCCCGTGCCATCTGCAAGGGCGGCTTCAACTCGCTGCCCAAGATGGTCTTCGCCGGCGGCGCGCTGATCGGTTGCGACCTGGGCACCATGAACTTCTCCAAGATCAAGGGCAGCCACACCGCCATGAAGTCCGGCATGCTCGCTGCCGAAGCGGTGGCCGACGCGCTGTTCCAGGGCTCGGAAGGCGGAGACGTGCTCGACGGCTACGTGTCCGGCTTCAAGGCCAGCTGGCTGTATGAAGAGCTCTTCGCCAGCCGCAATTTCGGGGCTGCCATCCACAAGTGGGGAGCCATCGTCGGCGGCGCGTTCAACTTCGTCGATCAGAACCTCTTCAAGGGCAAGATCCCCTTCACCCTGCACGACAACAAGCCTGACTACGCCTGCATGAAACTGGCAGCCGACAGCAAGCGCATCGACTACCCCAAGCCCGATGGCAAATTGAGCTTCGACAAACTCAGTTCGGTGTTCATCTCAGGCACCAACCATGAAGAAGAGCAGCCGTGCCACCTCAAGCTCAAGGATCCGAGCATTCCCATCGGCAAGAACCTGCCGCTGTACGACGAGCCGGCTCAGCGCTACTGCCCGGCCGGTGTCTATGAAGTGGTCACCCAGGAAGACGGTGCCAAGCGTTTCCAGATCAACGCGCAGAATTGCGTGCACTGCAAGACGTGCGACATCAAGGATCCTTCGCAGAACATCGTCTGGGTGGCGCCCGAAGGCTCGGGTGGACCGACCTACCCGAACATGTAACTTCTCACCCACGGCAGGAGCGGATATGCCCAAGACCACGATGTTCGACCTCGACGGCAGAATAGCGCTGGTCTCCGGCGCCAGCCGTGGGATCGGCGAGTCCATTGCCCGATTGCTGGCGCAGCAGGGTGCACATGTGATCGTCGTCAGTCGCAGGCTGGACGGCTGCCAGCGTGTCGCCGACAGCATCAACGCTGGCGGCGACCAGGCTACCGCGATGGCCTGCCACATTGGCGAAACCGAGCAGATTCAGGACTTGTTCGCACGCATCCGCGCAACATTCGGTCGCCTGGACATCCTGGTCAACAATGCCGCCACCAACCCTCAGTTCGGCAGCGTCCTGGATGTCGACCTGGGCGCTTTCCAGAAGACCGTGGACGTCAACGTCCGCGGTTACTTCTTCATGTCGGTCGAAGCCGGCAAGTTGATGCGCGAACACGGTGGCGGCAGCATCATCAACGTGGCGTCGATCAACGGCGTGTCACCCGGTGTGTTCCAAGGCGTCTATTCCATGACCAAGGCCGCGGTGATCAACATGACCAAGGCGTTCGCCAAGGAATGCGCCGGCTTCAACATCCGCTGCAATGCGTTGCTACCGGGCCTGACCGACACCCGTTTCGCTTCGGCACTGGTCGAGAACCAGGCGATCCTCAAAACCGCGCTCGCGCAGATTCCGCTCAATCGTGTTGCCCAGCCTGAAGAAATGGCCGGGGCGGTGCTGTACCTCGCCAGCTCGGCTTCCAGCTACACCACAGGAACCGCCCTGAACGTGGACGGTGGCTTTCTCTGCTGAAGGCTCAGACCTTGGGATCCGTAGGCGCCTTTGCGGGCGCCGCGTACTTGGGCTTGAGGTGACCTTCGCCATCCAGTAACCAGGCATCCATGATCTCGCGCACCACGGGACCTGCGACGCGCCCGCCCGCCTCGCCGTTCTCGATCATCACCGCCACCACGATCTTCGGCCGGTCGGCCGGCGCAAAGCCCACGAACAGCGCGTTGTCACGGTTGCGCTCCAAGGTCTTGAGACGGTTGTAGCGCTCACCCTGCTTGATCGCAACCACTTGGGCCGTACCCGACTTGCCCGCGATGCGATACTGCGCACCGGCGGCAGCCTGCCGCGCAATGCCGCGCGGATCGTGCATGACGAGTTGCATGCCGTGGTTGACCTGATCCCATTCGCGGTTGTCACGCAGCACGATATTGGGGATCGGATTGTCGTCCACCGGCGCCAGCCCGCCTACGGTTTCAGCCAGGTGCGGCCGACGCCAAACGCCCTTGCTGGCGATCAGCGTGGTGGCCTGGGCCAGTTGCAACGGTGTGACCTGCATGTAGCCCTGGCCAATACCCAGGATCAGCGTCTCGCCGGGGAACCACGCCTGACGTCGGGTCGCGCGCTTCCACTGCTGCGACGGCATCAAGCCAGGCGCTTCCTCGAACATGTCCAGCGACACCTTCTGACCTAGGCCGAAGCGGGTCATGTAGTCGTGCATCCGGTCCACACCGAGCTTGTGCGCCAGATCGTAGAAGTAGGTGTCATTGGAGCGCATGATGGCGGCATCCATGTCCACCCAGCCATCGCCGGTGCGGTTCCAGTTGCGGTACTTGTGGTCGTAGTTGGGCAGTTCGTAGTAACCGGGGTCGAAGACCCGAGACTGGGGCGTGACCGCACCCGTATCCAGGCCGGCAATCGCCACTTCCGGTTTGATCGTCGAGCCAGGTGCGTACAGACCCCGCAGGACGCGATTGAACAGCGGCCGATCAATGGAATCGCGCAACGCCGCGTATTCCTTGAAGCTGATCCCGGTGACGAAAAGATTGGGATCGAAGCTGGGCTTGCTGACCATGGCCAGTACGTCACCGGTTTCCGGATCAATGCACACCACCGCCCCACGCCGATCGCCCAACGCCTTCTCGGCGGCTTCCTGCAGGTGCACATCCAGGCTCAGTACGATGTTCTTGCCCGGCACCGGATCGTGGTGGTTGAGCACCCGCATCACCCGTCCCTGAGCATTGGTCTCGACCTCTTCATAGCCCACCTGGCCATGCAGCTCCGTTTCATAGAAGCGCTCGACACCGGTCTTGCCCACCGACTGCGTGCCGCGGTACTGCGTCTGATCGAGCGTCTTGGATTCCTTCTCGTTGATCCGCCCTACGTAGCCGACCGAGTGCGCAAAATGCTCCTTGCGCGGATACTCACGTACGAACTGAGGCTCCACATCAATGCCCGGCAGCAGAAATTGATTCACCGCGATCTTGGCAATCTGGTTCTCGTTCAGTTCATACATCAAGGTGACGGGTTCGAAGGGATGGCGTACACGCTTCAAGTCCTTGTCGAACTGCTTGCGCGCCTCATCGCTCAGCTCCAGCACCTTCACCACCTCATCGAGCACCTGCGCGGTATTGCCGGCGCGCTCGCGGGTCAGAGTCAGATTGAAACTGGGTCGGTTATCGGCCAATACCACGCCATTGCGGTCGTAGATCACCCCGCGCTCCGGCGGGATCGGCAGTACATGCACCCGGTTGTTTTCGGATACCGTGGAGTTGTAGGCGAACTCGATGACCTGCAGGAAGTACAGACGCCCTACCAAGGCAATGCTCAAGGCCAGCACCAGCAATGCGCAGGCGATCAACCGACGGTTGACCAGGCCTTGTTCCTTGCCATGATCTTTGAGAGGGATGGGCTGGGGCATGCGGACCGCTCTGAAAAAGCGCCGATGGTAACCAAGCAGGCCCCTGCCCTCAAGCGCCAACTCCCTCGGGCTGACCAAGGGAGCCGGGTAAGGCGTGTATCAGGTACGGTCCTGAGGCAGACGCACCTGGCGCTTGGTACTGACGAAGATGCCCCAGCTGGACATGAACAGCGCGGCAATCAGCGGGCCGATCACGAAACCATTCAGGCCAAACACCGCCAAGCCACCCAGTGTTGATACCAGAATAAGGTAATCCGGCATCTTCGTGTCCTTGCCGACCAGAACCGGACGCAACACGTTGTCGACCATGCCGATCACCAGAATACCGAACAGGGTCAACGTCACCCCCTGCCAGATATAACCGCTCAACAGGAAGTAGGCCGCCACCGGCGCCCAGACGATGCCGGCCCCGACGGCAGGCAACAGCGACAGGAAAGCCATGAGTACAGCCCACAGCAATGCGCTGGGAATGTCGAGGAACCAGAAGATCACCCCACCTAAGGCACCTTGCGTAACGGCCACCAGCAGGTTGCCCTTCACGGTGGCACGCACCACACGGTTGAACTTCAACTGCAGACGGCGCTTCTGCTGTTCGGCCAGCGGAATGGCCGTACGGATCTTGCGCGACAGTTCAGGGCCATCACGCAGGAAGAAGAACAGCAAGTACAGCATGATGCCGAAGCTGATCACGAAATCCAGCGTGCCCTGGCCGAAGCTGAATGCCTGAGTCGCGAAATATTGACTGCCCTGCATGGCGCCCTTGGCAACTTTGTCACGCACGCCTTCGAGATCGCCCATGCCCATGCGATCGAGCAACTGTTGCCCGGAGGCCGGAAGCAGCTGCTTGAACTGATCGATATAACCCGCCACGTCCAGTTGGCCACTTTCGATATTCTTGTAAAGCACCGCACCTTCTTGCACCAACAGCGCGCTGATGATGATCACCGGCAGGATCGCGATCAGCAATGCCGTGGTCAGCGTGACCAGCGAACTGATGTTGCGACGCCGGTTCAACTTCATCATCACCAGTCGTTGCAAAGGCGCAAATACGATACCCAGGATCACGGCCCAGAATACCGCGCCGTAATAAGGCAGAAGAATCCAGATGAAAGCGATGGTGACGAGGATCAACAGTAACAACAGGGTTTTGTTTTGCAGGTTGGTTTCGTTCATGTCCGATCCATGTCGATAAGCTACAGAACCGTCATTCGGCCCTGTGGGTTAGTCCTCCCAGCCGCCTGCGAGTTTAGTCATCGGCAAGATAAATCCGCGTTAAACGCGTTTATCCAGGTCGACCGCGACGCGCAGCCCACCCAGCGGACTTTCCGACAGCTGCAAACGAGCCGACCAGCTTTCCACGATGTCACGAACGATACCCAGCCCCAGACCATGCCCGTCGACCTGCTCATCCAATCGAGAGCCGCGATCCAGCACCGCCTGACGTGCGTCCTCGGGTATCCCCGGACCGTCGTCGTCCACCCAGATACTGTAGCCCTGCGCATGCTCGACAATGCTCAGGCAGACCTGCGCGTCTGCCCACTTGCAGGCGTTGTCGAGCAGGTTGCCCAACAACTCCAGCACGTCCTCGCGATCCCATGGTAGACGCACATCCGCTGCCACCTCGTAGCTCAGGTTCAAATGCCCACCGTGAATCATCTCCAGAGTCGCGAACAGACCCGGAATCTCTTCTGCGCAATCGAACTGAACACCCGGCAACGCATCGCCTGCCAAGCGCGCACGATTGAGCTCACGGCTCAGCCGCAATTGGATGTGCTCCAACTGCTCACGCAACAGCCGACCAACCTCGGGATGGTCACGCAGCCGCTCACTGCTCGCCAGACTCAACAGCACCGCCATGGGCGTCTTCAGCGCGTGCCCAAGATTGCCCAGGGCATTACGCGAACGCTTGAGACTGTCTTCGGTATGCAGCAAGAGATGGTTGATCTGCGCCACTAGCGGCTCAAGCTCTGCCGGAACTTCGCTGTCCAGTTGCGACCGCTGCCCGAGCTGCAACTGGGCAATCTGCTCCCGGGTTCGCTCAAGTGGCTTGAGCGAGCGTTTGACCGTGATGCGTTGCAATACGAGCACCGCAATCAATGCGGCCAGACCCATTCCCAGGCCAATCTGACGTACCCGCTGAAAGCTTGTGCGAACGGGTGTGTAGTCCTGAGCCACGATAATGGACAGTGGCTGGCCGAGCCGACGGTAGTCAGCCCGCAACACCAGCAGCAGTTGACCTTCGGGACCCAGCTTCAAACCTGAATACAACCCCGACTGCTCGGGCACCGGCAGCTCGAGATCCCACAGCGAGCGGGACCGCCAGTGGCCCTCGGGAAAGTCTATGCGGAAATAATGCCCGGAGAACGGACGTTCGTAGGCAGGAGAAATACGATGTTGATCCAGCTGCAAACCCTGCGGCCCCCGCTGCATGGCCACCAGAAGGTTTTCACTTTCGTTGCGCAGCCCCGCTTCCAGGTAGCGCTGCAGACCCATTTCGAACAGCCACAAACTCAACTGCGCGAGCACCAGGCCAACCACGACCAGAACGCTGATCAGTCCGACGCTCAATCGCGCCTGGATGGATCTCACTGCACGACCCCGGCAAAACGGTAGCCCTGCCCTCGCCGCGTTTCGATCACACTGCGACCCAGCTTGCGCCGCAGGTGATTGACGTGCACTTCCAGCACGTTCGAATCGCGCTCGGTCTCGCCATCATACAGATGATCGGCCAAATGGCCCTTGGACAGGATTTGGTCGGGGTGAAGCATGAAATAGCGCAGCAGCCGGAACTCCGCAGCGGTGAGCTGTATATCGACTCCGGCCTGCAATACGCATTGGCGACCTTCGTCCAGATGCAGACCCGCCGCTTCCAGACGCGGCATGTTCGACAGACCTCGCGCCCGCCGCACCAACGCCTGGGCCCGCAACTGAAGTTCTTCAGGGTGAAACGGTTTGGTCAGGTAGTCATCGGCGCCTGCTTTCAAACCTTCGATACGCTCGGCCCATGAGCCACGCGCAGTCAGAATGAGCACCGGGGTGGAAAGGTTCGCCGCTCGCCACTGAGCCAACACTTCCAGCCCAGGCAGGCCAGGCAATCCTAGATCGAGGATGATCAAATCATAAGGTTCGGACTGCCCCTGATAGACCGCGTCTCGACCGTCCGCCAGCCAATCCACGGCGTACCCCTGGCGACTGAGGCTGGCGCTCAGCTCATCGGCCAGAGGAACGTTGTCTTCCACCAACAGCAAGCGCATCAGTCATCTTCCTCGTCTTTGAGCAAATCACCTGTAGCCGCATCCAATTTGATCTCGCGAACGACACCTGCCGTGGTCAGCAGCTCGACTTCATAGACCAGCTTCTGCTGCTTTTCTTCGAGTTCAGCCTCCAGCAGGCGAGCACCGGGATAACGCGCCATGGCCTGGCCTAGCAGTTGTTCGAGGGGCAGAATCACACCCTCCTGTCTGAGTCGCAGCGCCTCATCCTGATCTAAATCTCGAGCCACTGCCAACGAGCAGAACGCCAGCAGCCCGACCATCAGTGCGCGACCCGCTGGCGGTATGTTCATTAGGTATCCTGATGATCTTTGAGCACTTGACCAGTGGTTGCATCGAGCTCTACATCCCACTCGACGCCCTTGCTGTCGCGCAGTTCGACTTGATAGATGTATTTACCGTATTCCTCTTCCAGCTCGGTCTCGTGAACAGTGCCGCCTGGATGTTTCGCCAATGCTGCAGCATTGAGCTTCTCGAAGGACTGGATGGTACCAGCATCGCGCAAGCGAAGCGCTTCGTCCGGGCCAAGATCTTTAGCCTGAACACTGACGGCAACGAAACTCATGGAAGAAGCCAGAAGCAAAGCAGTCAACGTTTTCATTCAGTTCACCTTGTGTATGTGTGAGGTATGTATGGTGTACGAGAGACACAATACCGAAGGCGACTTAACTCAAACTTAATGGCACAACGCTAGCCTCCAAATGATCGCGGTGTTGCAGCACGCTCTGCCCCACCGTGCGTCAGCCGGCTGGATCGATCCCACCACGCTCCCCATGCACACTTACCGTCCAGGTTGGACACCTGATAAACTGCAGCACTGACTTGCCTACAAATTGGAACAAACGTGGAAATTTTCAAGGAATTCACTTTCGAGTCTGCCCATCGGCTTCCTCACGTACCTGAGGGACACAAATGCGGTCGCTTGCATGGCCATTCCTTCAAGGTCGCGATCTATCTGCAGGGCGACGTTGATCCCCATACCGGCTGGATCCGAGACTTTTCCGAAATCAAGGCGATATTCAAGCCGCTCTACGAGCGTCTCGACCACAACTATCTGAATGATCTTCCCGGCCTGGAGAATCCCACCAGCGAGAACCTCGCCAAATGGATCTGGCATGAGCTCAAACCCCTATTGCCCGAATTGTCCAAGATTCGTATCCACGAGACCTGCACGAGCGGATGCGAGTACACCGGCGACTGACCGGCATGCTACGAAAAACCACCCTGCTGGGTGGTTTTTTTTGCGTGCGGATCAGTGTTTTTTGTTTCGAGAAAGACAAAACCCCTACCTGCTCACGCAGATAGGGGTTTCGGAATT
>NZ_DJUS01000167.1:0-2997 GCF_002438365.1 Pseudomonas sp. UBA6276 | reverse complement strand
TGACTCACGACCAGGAAGAGGCCATGGAAGTGGCCGATCGCATCGTGGTGATGAACAAGGGCGTCATCGAACAGATCGGCTCGCCGGGCGATGTGTACGAGAATCCGGCCAGCGATTTCGTGTATCACTTCCTGGGTGATTCCAACCGTCTGCAATTGGGCGGTGAGGAGCATGTGCTGTTTCGTCCGCACGAGGTGTCGCTGTCGCGCCATGAGTTGGAGGACCATCATGCTGCCGAGGTGCGTGACATTCGCCCGTTGGGCGCGACCACGCGGGTGACGTTGAAGGTCGAGGGGCAGAGCGATCTGATCGAGGCGGAAGTGGTCAAGGACCATGACAGCCTGAGTGGTCTGGCGCGCGGCGAGACGTTGTTCTTCAAGCCCAAGGTGTGGCAGAAGGCGTCAGGCCTGTAGCGGCGGTGCGTCAGACGTACCGCATGTGCTGCCGACGCGGCTCGCGCCGCTGCTACAGGAGATCGCGCACACCTGTAGCAGCGGCGCGAGCCGCGTCCGGGTTTGATGTGGCGCATCAATGGAATATTTGGTTATTACCAAATAGCTTCTTATTCCTTAACGCGTATAACTCCTTTCCCTATACTGGCCTCCAACGCAACGTTTGCAGGAGGCGCATCCCATGCGCAATGAGTCGATCCGCTATCTGATCGTGCCAGGCTGGCAGGGCTCGCCCGATGACCATTGGCAAAGCCACTGGCAACGAAGCCTGCCCAACAGCGCGCGGGTCGAGCAGGACGATTGGCTCACGCCTCGGTGTGAAGACTGGGTGGCAGCGTTGGACCGGGCTGTGAATGCCAGCGCCGATCCTGTGATTCTCATTGCCCACAGCCTGGGCTGCGTGACGGTTGCACACTGGTCGGCCGACGCGTCGCTGGTTTCGCTGCGCAAGGTCCGTGGCGCTTTGCTGGTGGCGCCAGCGGATGTCGAGCGGCCAGCCTGCTCACCGGCCCTGCGCAACTTTGCACCGATCCCCAAGCACCTGTTGCCGTTCCCCAGCCAAGTGGTGGGCTCGGACAACGACCCAGCCGCCAGCGCCCCACGGGCCTTGCAACTGGCCCGTGACTGGGGGGCCGAAGCGGGCATCCTGGCGGGTGCTGGACATATCAACGTCAAGTCCGGGCATCAGCGCTGGGAACAGGGTTTCGCCTACCTGTACCGCCTGCAGAGTCGCATGGACCAGCACACCCAGCTGCGCGCCTGATTGCCTGAAAACCGAGTACGCCGCCTGCGTTCAGGCCGGTGGGAGCTTTGTCCATGACTGCATACCACGACACCTTCGGCCAGCCGCTGCTGACCTTTCCCGACGCCGACAAGAGCCCGCTGAGCATTCGTGCCAAGGCACTGGTGTTCGTCGACCCGCGATCGCGGCGCTTGCGCGAAGAGCTCGAACGGCTGGCGCCCAGGGCGTTGCCGGTGCTGATCCATGGCGAGAGCGGAACCGGCAAGGAGCTGCTCGCCCGGCACATCCACCGGGCCAGTGATCGCGGTGGGCTGTTCGTTTCGGTCAACTGCGGTGCGATCAGCCCGACCTATGCCGATGCCGAACTGTTCGGCTACAGCGCAGGCGCCCACAGCGGTACGGCCAGCAGCCGGGCCGGCTGGTTCGGCTCGGCCAACGGCGGCACTCTGTATCTGGACGAGATCGCCGACCTGCCACTGGCCATACAGACCAAATTGCTCGCGGCACTGGAAACCCACGAAGTCACGCGCGTCGGCGCGGCCCAGCCCAATCCGGTGGACGTACGCCTGGTGGCCGCGTCGAGCATCGATCTGGCCCAGGCCGTGGCGGCTGGCAAATTCAACGAGCGCCTGTATGCCTATCTGGGCGAAGGCCGCCTGACGCTGCCGCCGTTGCGTGAACGGATCGGCGATATCCTGGCGCTGGCCGAGTATTTCCTGGGCATCTACAGCCATCGCCTGAACCTGGCGGTGCCGCTGATCAGCACCCAGGCGCAGCAGGTGCTTGAGCGACACGACTGGCCCGGCAACACCCGCGAGCTGGAAAACGTCATCCATTTTGCCCTGCTGGTGAGCAGCGGCGACGAGATCCTGCCCGAGCATCTCAATCTGCCCTCGGCAGCATACACCTTGGGGCATATCGAACGGCAACTGACCCAGGCGCTCAAGCACGTCGACCCGACGGCCTTGGCTGCAGTGCTGACCCGCCACCTAGAGCGTTTGCACAAAAAGGCATAAGCAGCGAACTAAAAGGTATTTGTAGGAATATTAATTCCGGGTATTGTCCGCGCAAGGCTGGCCATTTGCTGCCGCCGGCACCCAATTTCAAGGACTTAGCATGAAGAAGGCTTTGCTGTTCACCGCTCTGGCGGCCTCCCTGTCTTTCGGCCTGGCCAACGCGGCAGACAAACTCGTGGTTGCGGCCACACCGGTTCCCCACGCCGAGATCCTCGAGCTGATCAAGCCGACCCTGGCCAAGGAAGGCGTTGACCTGGACATCAAGGTCTTCACCGACTACGTGCAACCCAACGTGCAGGTCAACGAGAAGCGTCTGGACGCCAACTACTTCCAGACCCTGCCGTACCTGGAAAGCTTCAACAAGGGCAAGGGCACCAACCTGGTCACCGTGATCGGCGTGCACGTCGAGCCCTTCGGCGGTTACTCCAAGAAGGTCAAATCGCTGAGCGAACTCAAGGACGGCGCGACCGTGGCCATCCCCAACGAGGGCAGCAACAGCGGCCGTGCGTTGATCCTGCTGCAGAAAGCCGGCCTGATCACCCTGAAGGATCCGAGCAACGCTCTGGCCACTCCGAAGGACATCGCCAGCAACCCCAAGAACCTCAAGTTCAAGGAGCTGGAATCGGCCATGCTGCCGCGCGTGCTGGATCAGGTTGATCTTGACATGATCAACACCAACTACGCACTGGAAGCAGGCCTGAACCCGGCCAAGGACGCCTTGGTCATCGAAGGTTCGGATTCGCCTTACGTGAACTTCCTGGTGGCCCGTCCGGACAACAAGGACAGC